>NZ_JBQENW010000050.1:0-18477 GCF_052044835.1 Bacillus sp. 22475
TGAAGTGACCCAATGAAATAAGACAAGGAAAAAACACCTCTTATACCGTATTTAATTTAAATACGAATATACGGAGGTGTTTCTTTTATGGGAACGAGAAAATCTTATTCAGAAGAAATTAAATGGAAAGCAATCGAACTGAAAAAACAAGGATACACAAATAAAGAAATTATGGAACAATTAGGAATTAAAAATAAAGCACAGATTAAAACTTGGATGAAGTGGCATCGTGAAGGTGAAACGTATCGTTTTAGTCGCCCTGTAGGAAAACAAAGTACGCTACAAAAGGCTAGTGAAGAAGGTATAACTGAAATCGAGAAGCTTCAGATAGAGAATCGGAAATTAAAAATGCAACTAGATATTTTAAAAAAGTACCAAGAAATCGAGAGGAGTTGGTTAAAGAAGTAGTTGTAGAAGTAGTGGAGTTAATGAAAGATGAGTACTCCATTAAAGAGATATGTATATTAATTGGTATACCTCGTTCTACTTATTATCGATGGAAAAATAAAGTGAAAGATGTAAAGGAAGCAAAATTAGAACAGGCTATTTTGACAATTTGTATGACAAATCACTTTCGATATGGACATCGCAAAGTTACTGCTTTATTGAAACGAAAATATAATTATCACCTAAATCGAAAAACTGTACAAAAAATAATGCAAAAGAAAAATTTACAATGTAGGGTTAAAAGAAAGAGAAGAACCTGGATCAATGGAGAAAGTAGAATTGTTGTAGAGAATCTCTTAAATAGAAACTTTCAAGCTAACAAGCCAAATGAAAAATGGGTTACAGACATTACATATTTGCCATTTGGTACAGAGATGTTGTATTTATCAAGTATTATGGATTTATATAACAATGAAATCATTGCATATGAAATAAGTAACAGACAAGACGTAACACTCGTCTTAAGAACAGTTGAGAAGGCGATAAAACTGCAACAAAAGACTCAAATTATACTACATAGTGATCAAGGGGCCGTGTATACCTCCTACGCTTTCCAAACGTTATCTAAAAAAAATGGCATTACCACAAGTATGTCCCGTAAAGGAAATTGTCATGATAATGCCGTAATAGAATCTTTTCATTCCTCATTGAAATCTGAATTGTTTTATTCCCAAGAAAAACAAATACATTCAACTTCTACTCTCAAACAACTCATTCACGATTACATTGAGTATTATAATACGGAACGTATTCAAGAAAAGTTAAACTACCTGTCTCCTATAGAATACAAGAAACAGGTAGCATAGGTGTTTTTTTCATGTACCAAATTCGTGGGTCAGTTCAATTAGTATGCGAATTCGGGAGGTGTTTTTCTATTAAGCCGAAGCCTTCTTCATTCTCTCAAGTAAACTAGATAACACATGCGTACGATAAGATTCTAGTTTTTTACCTTCATAAGTACGGATACCTAATTTTTTAAGTTCTTTTACATACCAACCTTTGCTTCCGAAATACATGTGATCGCTCCCCTTCAACTTTGTTTTTATTTGTCCTGATTATACTTGGAGGTACAGGAATTATAATGAAGGAAATGAATTTCGCGCGAAAATGGTTAACTTTGTTGCAAAAGACATATATACTAAAGGTAGTATACAACGAGGTGGGCAAGACGTGATTATAGAGAAGCACGAAATTCAAATTGACCAAATTACTAGCGGTAAAGTGAATATCTTTACTTTCTATAGAAATAGAAAGCAAATTGATGATCATTTTTTACGATTGCAAGAACCATCGCTTACAGCAAACTACTTCTTCCATTTTCATTTTGATGCAGAGAGCTTGCATCTACTGCAGAAAGAGTTTCCGAGCGTATATCCGTACGACGGTAGTGAAACGATTCACGACTGGACGGAAAAGATGAAAGCTGAATTGCAACATCAGATCCAAACAGGTAAATGGAATAAACGCGTACGTATTGGTAATCGCATTCTAGATGTGGTGTTTACGTGGTGCGACGAAGATATAGTAGAGTGAAAAAGAAGCGGATGACGCTTCTTTTTTTTAGCGCTGGAATAAAACGAGCTTACCTGCAGTAGATGTACAGCGATGTGTTTTTTCATACAATCCTTTTTCTTGTAAAATAGATTCACCTTTTGCTTTCGCTTCTTTTTCAGTTGCCGCCTCGAATGATTCGTCTAATGCTTTTGAACCATCTTTTTCAAAGACTGTTAGAACGTATACTCCCATGAAAATTCCCTCCAATAATTAAAATCAGAATCTTATAATTATTTTGACATAAAACGCTACAATATGCAAAGAAATATATGACATTGCGTGGTAAAATAGAATGAAACTTTAATCATCGAGAATATTTTCATTCTCGATGATTATTAGTTTTCAGCGATGTTAATTTTAATAAAATGAAACTTTTGAAAGATAGAAAGGATCGTTATTTGTGAAACAAGTAAAGTTTATACATGCGGCTGATTTGCATTTGGATAGTCCGTTTAAAGGAATGGAGATGAATGTTGCGCAGTCTGTTTGGGAGAGAATGAAGCAAAGTACGTTTGAATCATTTGAGCGTATTGTTGATAAAGCGATTCAAGAGCGCGTTGATTTCGTATTACTAGCTGGGGATTTGTATGATGCGGAGACGAGAAGTTTGAGGGCGCAAGTGTTTGTGCGTGAGCAAATGAAGAGACTTTCGCAGTACGATATCCCTGTTTTTATTATTCACGGTAACCATGATCATTTAGGGGGAAGCTGGGCAGCAATTGAGTTTCCGGAAAATGTTCATGTGTTTACCGATCCTTATGTAGAAGAGAAATCATTTTATAAAAATGGTGAGCTATTAGCTTCTATTTATGGGTTTAGTTATTTGCAGCAAGCGGTAACGGATAATATGACAGCGCAGTATACGAAAATGAGTGATGCGCCTTTTCATATTGGCATGCTTCACGGAAGTGTGGAAGGAGATGCAGAGCATAATCGCTATGCACCGTTTCAAATTCGTGAGTTGAAAGAAAAACAGTTTGATTATTGGGCTCTTGGCCATATACATAAACGTGAAATTTTATCAGAAGAACCATACATTATTTATCCAGGGAACATACAAGGTCGTCATCGTAAGGAAACAGGCGAGAAGGGTGCATACCTTATTGAACTTACGAAAAAAGGATCGCAGTGTTCATTTTTCCATACGGCAGATGTTGTATGGGACGAAATCGAGGTTGGTATTGATGGACTTGACACTGTTGATGAACTTATGACAAGCATATCTACTGCGATGAATGAATGCCGAAGAGAAGAGGAAGGTACGCTATTAACTGTCGTATTTACAGGACAAGGCCCACTTTCACCTTATTTGCGCGACGAAAAGCGTGTGGAAGAGATTTTTCACATTTTAGCATCTGGAGAAGAGCGAAAAGATTTCGTATATGCAATGAAGTGGAAAAATGAGACGGTTTCTTTTGCGGAAATCGAACGTTTGAAAGCGGAAAATCATTTCGTCGGTAGTGTGCTAAAGGAGTTAGAAGCTTTCACTAATATGGACGGAGTATTGCGCACTATTTGGACATCTCCTGTAGCGCGTAATAGTATTGAATCTTTTACAGAAGAAGAGAAGAAAGAGATTCAAAAGGAAGCAGAAAATATTATTTTAGAACAATTATTCCAGCAAGAGAGGGATAAAAAATGAGAATTGAAAAACTCCAGATTTATGGGTACGGAAAATTAGAAAATGTGGAAATGGATCTTTCCTTGCTGACAGTGTTATACGGTGAAAATGAAGCGGGGAAATCGACAATTCGCTCATTTATGAAAAGTATTTTATTCGGTTTTCCGACGAGAGGACAGCGCCGTTATGAGCCGAAAGAAGGCGGGAAGTATGGCGGTGCAATCACTGTGCAAACAGAGCAGTACAGTCGTTTGAAAATTGAGCGATTGCCAAAGACGGCAGCTGGCGAGGTGACCGTTTATTTTGAAGACGGGAAAACGGGCGGAGAAGAAATTTTAAACGATATATTAAGCGGGATGAATGAAAATTTATTTGAATCTGTCTTTTCATTTGATATGCATGGCCTTCAAAACATTCATCAGCTTGGCGAAGCAGATATTGGCAATTATTTATTTTCGGCAAGTGCAGTCGGAAGCGATGCGCTATTACAGTTAGATAAAAAGCTAGAAAAAGAAATGGATCAACGCTTTAAACCGAGTGGGCGTAAACCGGAAATTAACGTGTCACTGCAAGAAATGAAGAAACTTGAAGAGAAGATGAAAGAGTGGCAAGGGAAAATTGGCACGTATGAAAAACAAGTCGAGCAATTAAAAGAAAGTGAAGAGAAACTTGCTTCTGTTCGCGGAGAGAAAGAGAGTGCAGAAAGGCGAAAGCAAGATTATGAAATATTAGCAGCGCTAGAGCCACTCGTTATTGAAAAGCGTGCGCATGAGAAAGTGTTAGAAAATGAGAGCAGGCAGTTTCCTGTAAACGGAATGGCGCGCTATGAAGCGATTAAGGCGAAGATGGAGCCGCTTCAGTTACAAGTTGATTCGCTCCATAAGAAAATCGAGACAGTGCAATCGGAAATTGCCTCGATTCAAATAGATGAAGAGTTTTTACAAAAAGAAAGTTATGTAGAAGAACTTCGTATGCAGCATTTGTCTTATGAAAATGCGTGCCAAGAAATGCGTGATATGACAGGAAGTATTACGAATATAAAAGAAGAAATTGCAGAACTAGAACAACAAATTGGTGCTACTTTTGAAAAGGAAGCGGTTCTTGCGTTTGACATGAGTTTGGCAACGAAAGAATTAATTACGCAAACCGTGCAAAAGGCACGTGAATTAGAAACGCAAAAAGCACAGCTTGATGATCGTTTTAAAGTAGCGCAAGAGCAATTAGAAGAACAAGAAGAAAATATAAGACAGATTCAGAAACAAATGTTAGTTGATGAAGAGCGAAATACGTTAGTTGAGAAAGAGAAATCGTTCCAAGATGCGGCGTTTATCGGTATGGGGGCAGAGAGAATAAAGCGCAAGTATGAGGAAAAAGCAGGAGCAGCTATGCAAAAGAAAAAGCAGTGGCAAAGAATTTGTCTTCTGTTACTTCTTATTAACACGCTTGTTTTATTCACGAGTTTATTTATTGATAACCGCCCGCTCTTATTTATTAGTGTTATTGTTTTTGTAGGGATTGTCCTTGCTCTTGTTTTATATAAAGATCCATCAAGCGGATTACAAGAAGAGCTTCTTACTCTTCGGCAAAGTGCTGGCGGGAGACAAAGTGAAGAAGCGCTGTCTGTGCGCTATCAGTTAGAAAAGGATGAAGAAATTCGTAAGCTATTTGAGCGTGAGTCTTATAAATTGCAGCAAATGGAGCGAGCTTATGATAAAGTCGTTTCATCGTATGAGGAATGGGAGAGAGAAACGTTCCAGGCGGGAGAACAAGTAGATGCATATAAAACGCGCTATATGTTCCCAGAATTTTATACGTATGCACACATATTGCCAGCGTTTGAGCGTATTGAAAAAATGCAGCAATTATATCGTGAATTAGATAAGCGAGGCACGCGAAAATCTTCATTATATGAAATGATTTCGCAATTTGAACATAAACTAGAAACTGTTATCGGTAGTGCTGAGTATAGTAAGTTGTATGAGGCGCAAAGCCTTATGCAAAATGAGAAAGAGAAGAGACAAACTTGTAAGCAGTTGAAAGAGAAACTAGCTGAATGGCAAGAAGAATATGAGTTCATGCAAGAGCAACTGAAACAACTGCTAGTAGAACGAGATGCATTATGGAATATTGCAGATGCTACAGATGAAGAGATGTTTTTAGAAGCGGGTAAACTGGCAGAAAAGCGTGAAGATGCTGAGAAACAAGTAGGGCGTTTATTACCGCAAATTGATCTGTTAGAACAGCGTTTAACGAGTTTATCATTAGCTGAACATTACGAAGCTGACGGTTATGAAGAGAAATTAAAGAGAGAAATTACAGTCGTGCAAAACTGTCTGGCGCAAGAGAAAGAACTGACAGAGCGCATTGCGAAACATCGTATGGAAATTGCGGGTTTAGAAGAAGGTAGTACGTACGGCGATTTAATGCATGAGTGGGAAATGAAAAAAGCGCAAGTGCGTGAACAAGTGAAGAAATGGGCTGCTTATGCGGCCGCAAAGACGGTGTTAACGAAAACGAAGCACTATTATCATGAAGTGCATCTGCCTCGTATTTTACAAAAATCAGAAGAGTACTTTGTGTATTTAACAGGCGGACGATACAGTAAAATCTTTTCACCGTCAGAGTCGGAGCCGTTTATTGTTGAACGTAACGACGGCATGCGTTTTTACAGTCATGAACTAAGCCAAGCGACAGCGGAGCAGTTATATTTATCATTACGATTTGCGTTAGCGAAAACATTTGAACATGATTACCCATTTATTATTGATGATAGTTTCGTGCACTTTGATGCGGTAAGGACGGATCGAACGATTGAACTAATAAAGGAAATCGCAAAAGATAGACAAGTCATCTTCTTTACATGTCATGCGCATTTACTCGCGTATTTTACAGAAAAACAGATTGTAAAATTAACACATAAGCGTAAAGAAAATGAGTTGTGATATGCTATACTAAAAGTAACTGATTTGGTGGAGGAATTCGAATGAAAAAGAAAATTGCAGAATATGAAGTTGGTGAACAAGTCGATGTTTTCTTGTTAATTAAAACAGCGACAAAAGGTCTAGCAAGTAATGGAAAGCCATTTTTAACAGTAATCTTACAAGACCCAAGTGGAGATATTGAAGCGAAGCTATGGGACGTATCACCAGAAGTTGAGAAACAATATGTAGCAGAAACAATCGTTAAAGTAGCTGGTGATATTTTAAACTACAAAGGACGTATTCAATTACGTGTGAAACAAATCCGTGTTGCGAATGAAAATGAAGTAACAGACATCTCGGATTTCGTAGAAAAAGCACCAGTGAAAAAAGAAGATATGGTTGAGAAAATTACACAATACATATTTGAAATGAGAAATCCGAACATTCAACGTCTAACAAGACATTTATTAAATAAGCATCAAAACGAATTTTTAGAATATCCAGCAGCGACAAAGAATCATCATGAGTTCGTATCTGGACTAGCTTATCACGTCGTATCGATGCTAGATTTAGCGAAAGCTATTTCAAATCTATACCCATCATTAGATAAAGACTTACTATATGCAGGCGTTATTTTACATGACCTTGGTAAAGTAATTGAACTATCTGGCCCAATTTCTACAACGTATACGTTAGAAGGAAACTTACTAGGCCACATTTCGATCATGGTGAACGAAATCGGTAAAGCAGCAGACGAATTGCAAATCGATGCAGAAGAAGTATTAATTCTTCAACACATCGTCCTTTCTCACCATGGAAAAGCAGAATGGGGTAGCCCAAAACCACCATTAGTAAAAGAAGCAGAAATTCTGCACTACATCGATAACTTAGATGCAAAAATGAACATGATGGACCGCGCATTAGGACGCACAAAACCAGGTGAATACACAGAGCGTGTCTTCGCACTTGATAATCGTTCGTTCTATAAACCGACGTTCCATAATTAAAAGTGTGAATAAAGTGGCCTTATTAAGTTTTAAAAGCTTAGTGAGGCTGTTTTCTTTATTAAAAATTAAATGAAATAGTTAAGAAGTACGCATGGGGTTAACGAAGAACGATTAAAACATATCTCACCACTAGAATGGGAGCATATCAACTTTAATATGGCAGATACTTAAAATCGCTTCAGCCTGTATAACAGGCCTAAAAATAAGAGTTGAAACTTGTTTAGCATCTATTTTTGTTAAAAGGTGGGAGAATTGTGCTATGATGTGGGCAAATATAAAACTATCTAAAGGAGGGATTTACATGCCGCATATTGTGTTTTGTGGAATTACTACTGAACAATTAAAACACATAAGCAAGCCATTAGTAGAAGAGCTCGCAGAGATTTGTGAGTGTGGTACGGATAATTTTACGTTGGAACTACCAAGTTCTACGTTTGTATTCAATGGAGAAGAAATAGAAGCGTTTCCTCTTATTGAAGTGAAATGGTTCGAGCGTGGACAGGAAATTCGTAATCGATTTGCCAAGGCCATTACTACATATGTAATGGATTTTGGACTTCCAGAAGTAGAGGTTGTATTTACGGTTTTCACAGAATCAGCGTATTATATTAACGGGAAGCATTGTGCAAGTTAGAGCTATTATAAATGTTTTTGTAACATTTATAAGGGATAGAACCACATCGCTATCAAGCTAACTAGACAAAATACCCTCTAAAAAGAGCAAGGCGTTATTCTTTCTGAGAAATCATAGGAAAGGATAACGCCTTTATATCAATTTTAATATAATCGATTCACTTCTTTATAAAAAGTTTGGTTATTTTATTGAAGCTTATTCCACAAACACACTCGTTTGTTCACTTTTTTACTGTTTGAAAGCCATACTTTTTATATTGATTCATTTATTGGAAAAACCGAAAGTTTTAAACTCTCTCTATTACATATTTATTTTTGGAAAAATAGCCTAACTCCAAATACTAATAATACTGTGCCAGTAATACCCTCTATTGTACGGTTCACCTTTTCTTTTTTTAAAAAAGTTCTTAATTGACGTATTAGAGAGATATAAAGTAAATACCATATTGCTGTCAAAGTCGTAAATGTGAATCCCAACAAAAGAAATTGGAAGAAATGACTTTGATTACTCACGATAAATTGGGGTAGAAAACTAAGGAAAAATACAGCCGTTTTTGGGTTTAAGATTGCCGTGGTAAATCCTTGTCTAAAACTTTTAACCGTTCCAATATCCTTAGAGTTTATTTCCACTGAACCTGACATATCTCCTTTTTTAGAAAAGGCACTTTTAATTGACTTTACAGCTAAATAAATTAAATAAAATGCCCCAGCATATTTTATTAATGTAAATAGCATAGCAAATTTCATTAAGATAGCAGAGAGTCCTAGTGTAGCCATTATTGTATGAATCATCATTCCAGATACCGTTCCTAAGACGGTCTTTATCCCACCATTTCTACCATGAGAGATAGTGTTTTTTGTAACTAAAGCAAAACCGGGACCAGGCATCATTATAATAAGGAGTGCTGTAAGGATAAATAGCATATAATTTTCCATGTTCTGGTATTTCCTTTCTGATTTTTAGTTTCGCTTATAGTATAGCTTTTTTCCTTAAAACATTAAATATAAAAAGTGTGATCAGGATAGTATCATAAACTTTCAAGGAGTTGTAATTGAATTATAGAGGGCTTCACTTGAATAATGTTCTTCTGTAAATGAGCGTTTTTTAATTACTTTTTCTCGGAACACTCTTAATTTTCTTTCGTTTATCGAGGGTATTAGTATCAACTTGACCAAACATCATCCAAAAACTACATTTAACATTTACGAAAGCATATTCGAATAATCATTCATTAAATTTCTTATCAATCAACAAAAATTAATTATCATAAGGAAGAGGTACGTGAACTTTTATTTAAGAAATTACTTATTCTTGAAAAAAATGAATTAACTCCCCATAAATAATTGTAAAGATATAAAATTCTATAATTCCCTCGGAACAAAAAAGTTGTCTTTTGTAGCAACGAAGTTCATTTTTATCGTTTTGGGGTAGTGTATTCTTGTTAGCATGATGGGCATGGAGAGCTTTGAGTCTTTAGCTTGATAGTGATGTGACGCTATCCAGAAATTAATGATTTTACACTCTAAATGTTATTTAACAAAAAAATCTCGAATTCGAGATTTTTCACTTGCTTTTCAATCACTTGAGGTGTAAAGTGATAGTAACGAAAGCGATTGAGTCATATGAAAAACATACACTCAGTTGTTTTCGATTAAAAAACAAAGTAACTTATACAGTAAAAACTAAGATGAACTTACAAAAACATAATTAAGAATAAATTGAAAAGCTAAAAACCATATTAGTTGTGGGAAATGTTATTTTTTTAGTTATCACTTGACTAGTAAAACGAAGCGGAGGAATAACCAATGTATAAAATTAAAGGGCATCATCACATTTCAATGGTTACGAAAAATGCAAATGAAAATAATCACTTTTATAAAGATGTACTTGGTTTACGTCGTGTGAAAATGACAGTAAACCAAGATGATCCGTCAATGTACCACTTATTTTATGGAGATAAAACAGGAAGTCCAGGTACGGAATTATCATTTTTTGAAATTCCATTAGTAGGAAAAACATATCGCGGTACGAATGCGATTACTCGAATTGGATTACTTGTTCCTTCAGAGGAAAGTTTGCATTACTGGAAAGCGCGATTTGAGGAATTTGATGTGAAACATAGTGAAATGACAACATATGCAAATCGTCCTGCTTTGCAATTTGAGGATGCTGAAGGTCTTCGCTTAGTATTACTCGTTTCAAACGGAGAAAAAGTGGAGCACTGGGAAACTTGGGAGAAATCAGAAGTTCCTGCAAAGCATCAAATTCAAGGAATGGGTTCTGTGGAAATGACAGTTCGTAGACTTGATAAAATGGCGAGTACACTTACAGAGATGTTTGGTTATACAGAGGTTAGCCGCAGCGAAGAGGAAGCAATTTTTCAATCCATTAAAGGAGAGGCTTTTGGAGAAATCGTTGTGAAATATTTAGATGGACCTACTGAAAAGCCGGGCCGAGGGAGCATTCACCATTTAGCAATTCGCGTGAAAAATGATGCAGAGCTTGCCTATTGGGAAGAACAGGTGAAACAAAGAGGCTTCCGGTCTTCAGGAATCATCGACCGTTTCTACTTTAAAAGCTTATATTTCCGTGAATCAAACGGAATCCTTTTTGAAATTGCGACAGATGGACCAGGATTTACAGTTGATGGAGATGTGGAACATTTAGGAGAAAAACTTGATTTACCACCGTTCTTAGAAGATCAGCGTGCAGAGATTGAAGCGAATTTAGCACCGATTGAAGAGAAGTGATAGAAGAAAATATACAACTTTAACATATAAATGAAACCCATTGGAGGAATATAAAATGAACCAATTAAAAGGAATTCACCACGTTACAGCGATTACAAGTAGTGCAGAAAAGAATTATGAGTTTTTCACTCACGTTTTAGGAATGCGTTTAGTTAAGAAAACAGTAAACCAAGATGACATTCAAACGTATCATTTATTCTTTGCAGATGATAAAGGTAGTGCAGGAACAGATATGACATTCTTTGATTTCCCAGGTATTCCGAAAGGTGTACACGGTACAAATGAAATTTCAAAAACTTCATTCCGTGTTCCGACTGATGCAGCATTAGAGTATTGGGTGAAACGCTTTGACCGTCTGGAAGTAGAACATACAGGAATTAAAGAGCAATTTGGTAAGAAAACTCTATCTTTCATTGATTTTGATGACCAACACTATCAATTAATCTCTGATGAATTAGATAAAGGGATCGAATCAGGTACACCTTGGCAAAACGGGCCAGTACCATTAGAATACGCAATTACTGGTTTAGGACCTGTATTTATCCGTATTGCAAACTTTAGCTTCTTCAAAGAAGTGTTAGAAAAAGTTCTATTATTTAAAGAGGTTGCGCAAGAAGGGGAATTCTATTTATTTGAAGTGAACGAAGGTGGAAACGGTGCCTCTGTCATCGTAGAACATAATACAGTTCTTCCTGAAGCACAACAAGGTTTTGGTACAGTGCACCATGCGGCATTCCGCGTAGAAGATCGTGCGGTATTAGAAGAATGGATTGAGAGAATCAGTAGCGTAGGACTTCCTTCATCTGGCTATGTAAACCGTCACTTCTTCGAGTCATTATATGCAAGAGTTGCACCACAAATCTTATTTGAATTTGCAACAGATGGCCCAGGATTTATGGGAGATGAGCCATACGAAACGCTTGGCGAAAAATTATCTTTACCTCCATTCCTAGAGCCAAAACGTGAAGAAATTGAAAAATTAGTTCGTCCAATTGATACAGTGAGAAGTACGAAGGAATTTATTAAAGAGTAAAATAGAGATAGTAAGTAGGAGAGCAAGTAGTTTTAGCGAAGTGCTGGAACTGCTTGTTTTTTTATGTGGATAATCATTAAAATGTTTAATCTTTATGAATTAATAAAAGAATTGTCAGTCAATTGTGGAGAAATATTTATTTTTAGGATGATCGGAATTAGTATTTGAATTTTCTGTTATTATTTATGGAAGAGTACATAACAGATGATTAGGAGGGGTTTCATGATTACATCTACTACAAACGAAAAATTGACGCAGCTATTGAATGAATGGTATCTAGAGATTAGATCAAGACGTATAAGTAATGCAGAACGTCTAAAACAAGAAATTGATTTTAAACTTACTAAACTAAAAAAAGAGACTGAAGAAGGTTTGCAGGACCAAAATCTATTACTTTATTATTATTTGCTAGAATTTCGATATAACTATTTAATAGATAATCTAGGCTTATCTCAAGAGAGTTTTAACAAGATAGATTCTTTTAATCAACCAACAGATCACTTTTTAACTTATTATTATCACTTTTTTAAAGCAATACATTCTAGTGAGTTAGGAAATTTTCATCTCGCTAAGGAACATTACGAAAAAGCTGAAAGCTTTCTAAAGTATGTTCCTGATCAATTAGAAAAAGCTGAATTTTATTATAAGTTAGCTACATTTCATTATGATATACAACAAGCTTTGGTATCTATTAAACATGCAACGAAAGCAAAGGATATGTATTCAAATCATGATGGATATGAATTAAATGTAGCTTTTTGTGATAATGTTTTAGGCTTAGCCTGTATGAACTTAAAGGAATGGGAATTAGCTGAAGAGCATTTCACAGCTGCTATGGATCAATTTCAAAAGATTGGTGAAGAAAAATTTATTATTATGGTTCGTCATAATTTAGGATGGATGTATTCTACGCAAAATTTATCTGCATTGGCAATTCGTTATCTTACTGAAGTAGTAGAAAAATCTCCCCAACATTATAAATCTCTTTATGTAAAAGCAAAAGAGCATTACAAGTTAAAAGAGCATGAGATTGCAAATAAGCTTATAGAAAAAGGATTGAAGATCTGTAGAGATTCGAAAATTGAAGGATATCAACACCATTATGAAATTTTAAATGCATTAAATCAAGGTGTAAAAGCAGAAGAATTAGAAGTCATTATTCTTAGAGGAATTACGTATTTTGAAAGAGAAGAGTTATATGATTATACTCAGGAGTATAAGGAAAAATTAGCAATAAAATTTTATGAAGAAAACCTTTGGGAAGAGGCAAGTAAGTATTTTTATCTTAGTAAAAAAGCAAGAGAAAAACTTTTTGATAAGGGGGCTTTAAAATGAAAAAAATGGTGATTAAATTATTAGGGATTGTAACAGTATTTACACTGACTTTAGGAGTATATAGTTCAACAAATCATCAAGAAAGTCCAACAATAATGAAAGCTGAACATGGGGATTATGGTGGCTAAAATAGAAAAAGGGATCTCACAATGAGGTCTCTTTTTTCTTTTTAGTTGTAAAAGAATTGACTTACTTTAAATATGTAACTATAATAGTTACAGAATAACCATTAGTAATAGAAATGAGTTATATTTTTTTAGTATAATTGTAACCATTTCGGTTACAATCAAGAAGAGAACATAAAATAACCGAAAAATGTAAAAACTTTAAATAGCAACAAGAGAAAGGAGACGGGAACTTTGAAAAGGTTTAAGTTTTATATGATTAGCGGTATTGTGCTCGTTTTGTTAATTATTTGTAATTTCGTCGATAAGCCGATTGCGAAGGTTGGAGAAGTGAAAGATACTGTTATGATGAAGCTAAATACGAAAGAGAGTATGGCGCAAATTGATGGGCAGACGATTTATTTTAAACAAATTGGTGAGGGGAAACCTCCGTTACTTATGCTTCACGGGTTTGGTGGTTCTTCTGATGGGTTTAGTGATATTTATCCGGAACTAGCGCGAGACCATACGATTATTGCGGTTGATATTTTAGGGTTTGGGCGTTCTTCTAAACCTATTGATTTTCAGTATTCGTTTCCTGCGCAAGTAAATTTATATTATAAGTTAATGAAGAAGCTCGGATACGATCAGTTTGCGGTGCTCGGCCATTCAATGGGCGGAGAGATGTCCCTCAATTTAGCGTATTTATATCCGGATGCAGTGACGCATCTCGTTTTGGCGGATTCTACAGGGATAGAGTCTTTCCAGCAAAAAGAAAGTTATGAAGTACCAGCGCTATCGACGGACTTACAAACTGTAACTGAGATTACGAAGTATAATAAAAATGAAGTAAAAAATAGCCGTGATGATAAAGAGCATTATGATCAGCTTA
The DNA here is from genome assembly GCF_052044835.1 of Bacillus sp. 22475. Classification (NCBI taxonomy): domain Bacteria; kingdom Bacillati; phylum Bacillota; class Bacilli; order Caryophanales; family Bacillaceae; genus Bacillus; species Bacillus sp. 22475. The sequence goes on from NZ_JBQENW010000050.1 coordinate 14,299, forward strand.
CGAAAATGAGAGAGCGCCGCATTGCGATGGAAGCTGATAAAATTAAGGTACCGACTTTAATTATATGGGGACGACACGATAAGAGTGTTTCTTGGAAAAATGGTGAACTGTATCATGGGTTATTTGCAAATAGTACGTTTCATATTATTGAAAAAGGATACCACGCACCGTTTCGTCAGGAACCAATTGAGTTTATGGAATATGTACAAGCATTTTTCGCGAAGCATCCACAATAAAATTTTAGGTATAAATCCACTTCTTTCCTCATAGAGTGAAACTAATAAGGCTTGTCTAAGGAAAGGAATGAAGTGATTTGGAAACTTTACCATGGTGGGTGTATCTTGTGATTGTCGGGATTGTACTAAGTGGCTACATGGTTTTATATACTTCGAAAAAAGAACAAGATATGGATAATGAGTTTATCGAAAAAGAAGGCGAAGTGTATATGAAGCGCTTAGAAGAAGAACGCGAGAAACGTAATCAGGATAGTGATAAAGATTCGGTATTGCTTTAATAGATTACGTTTAAAGAAGAGAAATATATTGTATTTCTCTTCTTTTTTATTATGTTAAATATTTGTATAAGAGAAAAGTATAGGTTTCGTTTGTTAGCTGTCATTTTAAAATTGAAGACTTATTAAATGAAAAAATTGATATTTGCTTGAGGGTATTTTACATTTAAAATACTAGATATATAGTTTTATTGTTGCGGGAGGAGATAAGAACTAACATGAATAAAAAAAAATTTCAAACCTATGTGGCGTTGTCAACAAAAGACTGGAGTGCTGAAACATTTGTAAGAACCTTAGAAGAGATTGTAGCTTCGACAAAAGAATATGAAAATGATTATATTGAAGTCCATCAAGTACTAGAAATGGTAGTAACAGAAGTTGAAGTTGAGTATGTAATCATTCTAAATCATACGAGAAACTTAGATGATTTTGGGAAATACCTTAAATAATAATTTTTAAATACTGTTTATAAAAAGGAATGCTGTTCTATTTGGATAGAATGGTATTCCTTTTTATCGCTGTTAATAATATAAGGGATTTTGATATGGAATTTTAAAAAGAGAGTGTTAATATTGCCACGCTAAAAAAGGGTGTAATCAGAATAGTGATAAAGATTAGGGTAACATGTTGTTATCTATTTTTTTATTTTCCGAAGTATATCAGCGATTCGAAATGAGATATCAATTTATCCCGTAAAAGCCCGATCGGTGAGGGCTAATTAAACCTTCACTTTATCAACACAAAACGATAATGATAGGCAGTTGATGTAACTCCATAGTAACTGTAACCATCTAAAGCCCGATTCATACACTATGGTGGAGGATTTTCACCTAATAACCGGATGAAAAAGGGGTGTAATCATGAAGAAACGTACTGTTAATGAAGCGGGAGGGAATGTGCCACAACCAATCCGCAGCGACGGAGCGGGTGCGATTGATTCTGGACCTCGTAATGTTATGCGGGATATTCAAAATCCGAATATGCTTGTTCCGCCTATAACGGATGCAGGGTTAGTTCCTAACTTGAAGTTTTCATTCTCGGACACTTCTATGATTTTGAAACAAGGCGGGTGGTCTCGGGAGATTACTGCTCGGGAACTACCGGTTTCGACGACGATTGCGGGAGTAAATATGAGTTTAACGGCCGGTGGAGTACGAGAACTACATTGGCATAAAGAGGCAGAATGGGCGTATATGCTTTTAGGACGGGCGCGCATAACGGCTGTTGATCAAAATGGACGGAATTTTATTGCTGATGTTGGACCAGGTGATCTTTGGTATTTTCCGCCTGGTATTCCGCATTCCATTCAAGGATTAGAACATTGTGAATTTCTACTTGTTTTCGATGATGGACATTTTTCTGATTTATCTACTTTAGCTATTTCTGATTGGTTTGCGCATACGCCAAAAGAAGTGTTGTCGGCTAATTTTGGAGTACCTGAGAGTGCTTTTCATTCTATCCCTTCAGGTCAAGTTTATATTTATCAAGGAGAGGTGCCAGGTTCGCTTGAAAGTCAGGAAGTTCAATCACCGAAAGGGGAAGTTCCTTTAACATTTAAACATGAACTGTTAAAACAAAAGCCAATTAAGACTCCTGGTGGTAGCGTTCGAATTGTAGATTCTACAAATTTCCCTATTTCAAAAACGATCGCAGCAGCGCTCGTTGAGGTTGAGGCTGGTGGAATGAGAGAACTTCATTGGCACCCGAATAATGATGAATGGCAATATTATTTGACAGGAGAAGCGAGAATGACTGTGTTTCTTGGAAATGGTACCGCTCGTACATTTGATTATAGAGCTGGTGATGTCGGATATGTACCGTTTGCGACGGGGCATTATATTCAAAATACAGGTACCGAAACATTATGGTTTTTAGAGATGTTCAGAAGCAATCGTTTTGAAGATGTATCGTTAAATCAATGGATGGCACTGACTCCTAAAGAAATAGTGGAGAGTAATATACATGTTGGCCCGCAAGTAATGGATTCCCTGCGTAAGGAGAAGTGGCCTGTTGTGAAATATCCGGGGTTTTCATATAGTCCGAAAAGTGATGAGTAAAAATGAAAATTTGCGTTATTCTTTCTGGAGACTGATAAGAAGGGGTGGCGTATTTTTTATGCCTAATCTAGTCTTTATCCCGCTATTTGCCGGGCTGTCCGTAAAAGCCCGATTGGTGAGGGCTGATCAAAGTTTCACTTTATTAGTATCCGCTCTTTGTATTATTGTTCGGGAAATTATTATTGGAGCATAGTATAGGAAAGATCCATATTAAATAGCGCTATTATAAGCTGTAACGCATAAGTTGCGCAGGAAATGCAACGATAACTAGCTTTACTCTTCATCATTTATTTGACGGTAATGGGCATAGAGAGGTGATAAACACAGTATGATTTTTAGTGAGCGTTTAAAAGAAGAAAGGGAAAAAAGAAATTAGTCGCAAAATGATTTGGCTGAAAAACTTCATGTAAGTAGGCAATCTGTTTCGAAATGGGAGACGGGAAAGAACTATCCGAGCATTGAAATTATTATTCATTTAAGTGATTTGTTCGGTATTACGATTGATGAACTGCTAAGGAGTGATGAAGAGTTGACGCAAAAAGTAATTGAAGATAGTAAACAATTAGCATATCCAAAATGGAAGGTGTTTTTCGATAGTCTATTCACGCTTGGAGTATTTTTGTTTCTTATCAAAATCGTTGTATGGATACTAAATAAGTTTGCAGGAGCAAGTATTACAATTGTAGCAGATGCGCCATATGTAATGAATCTTTTGCCCCTTGCATTCATGATTATAGGTGGTATGGGATCGGATAAGTTGAAGAAAATATATAGATAGAGGAAATAATTTCTCTGCACTAGCTGTTCTTTCTACTCAAATTGTGTACTATAAAGGATAGATAGGAAGGGTAACTAACTGTTACGATTTATTTAACCATTTATAACCAAAGTTAATTAAATATATCAGTAAGCCCTGCTAGTCAAGTGATTGGCTAGTAGTGAGGATTAACTGCGGGCAATCCCTAAAGCTGATTGAACTACAACGTGGCTAGAAATGGCGAGCGTGAATGTTGCGAAAGCAGAAAAAATCAATCAGATGGTGCAAGGTTAAATCCTAAACACTAGAACAATGGGTCTTCCGCCTCGAATCATCTAAGTCAAAAGTGATAAGATGAACGTTCAACGACTATCTCGTATAACTGACGAGAGTACACCACAAGCCTATGGTGGTGGAAAAATCCTCTATCTCTAAAGAGATAAACATATAGTCTGCGCTCATGTGAAAACATGAGAAGTTCATAAGAGAACTGGCTAAGGAGTTGCGACCTTAGTTGAACGAGATACATTTAATTAAATCTATCAAACCTCATTGAACATACCGAACGTACGTGCTATGATAGGTTCAATGAGGTAAGAATAATAATGAAATTTTTACGAGTTAGTCAAGTATCAGAATTAACAGGTTTGCATCCGAGTAGTCTCAGGAGGATGCTGGTGGAACACGCTACGATTCAGAAGAACAAGTCTTTCATTAAAGGAGTTACATTCTGATGATATTGGCGAAGAAAGTCAGACTGATTCCAACGCCTGAACAAGAAAAAGTGCTTAGAAACCATGCTGGTGCTGCAAGATTCGCTTATAACTATTGTAAAAGAATGAGTGATAGATACT
>NZ_JBQENW010000051.1:0-17788 GCF_052044835.1 Bacillus sp. 22475
CAACTAATCTTTAGTTCATACTTATATATTAGACTATTATTCTTTCATCTCACTTTCATTTATCTTACAATAACCTTAAATATCTTTTTGTAGATATTGGATATTTTACAATGAAAGTGGCAAGGGAGGTTCTGGTGCAAAAACTATAAGACTTATGTAATTAATCTTTGAAATTTGGAAATACTGATACTAGTACTCTAAAAAGGACGTGATCAGTATGGAAAAGGAAAACTTATTCAAGTAGAAATATTATCAATCGGATATTATTTTATTAACCGTGAGATGGTACCTACGGTACAACCTTAGTTTTCGTGATTTAGTCGAAATGATGGAGGAACGTGGGCTATCCCTTGCTCATACAACTATCATGCGATGGGTTCATCAATATGGTCCCGAATTAGATAAGCGAATACGACGTCATCTTAAGTCAACCAATGATTCTTGGCGAGGCGATGAGACGTATGTGAAAGTTAAAGGTCAATGGATGTACCTATATCCTGCTGTTGATTCAAATGGAAATACAATTGATTTTCATTTAAGCAAAACAAGAAATCATAGGGCTGCAAAGCGTTTTTTCAAGAAAGCTTTGCAGTCTTTTCATGTTTCAAAGCCCCGTGTGATTACAGTAGACAAAAACCCGGCCTATCCTATAGCGATTGAAGAGTTGAAGACAGAGAAAAAGATGCCTGTAGGCATCCAAATAAAGCAGGTAAAATACCTGAATAATATTGTAGAACAAGATCATTGTTTTATTAAAAAGAGGGTTCGTTCAATGTTAGGAATGAAATCTTTTCATACAGCTAAATCTATTCTTTCAGGAATAGAAGCGATGCATATCATTAAAAAAGGCCAACTGATTTTACGGGACAAGTCTGTCCAAAATGAAATGAAGTTTATTCATCAACTATTCGGAATGGCTGCATAAGAATAGATTCCATTAGGAATCTATATACCTCTTTCAAATAAATACAATCTTTGCACCAGAGCCACCTTAAGTATCTTTTTTTATTTTATCGTTTATTATGCAATTTTTATATAACACAAAAAGCATCCTATTTGGATGCCTTTTGTGCAAGTGTCTAAATATCCATAAACTCAATACAGGAAAAAACATATATTATTACTTCATGTTGCTTTTATGTCTCGGGTAAAATTAATGAGTAAATCTACCGCCAAGCTATACACCAAATTCTTGTGCAATCTCATACTTCATTTGCTTTAAACAAAGAAATACGAAAATGCGTTTTTCCTTTTTTGCTGTCTAAACATATATCTCCCCCATGTTTTTCTACTATGTGTTTTGCAATAGTCAGTCCAAGGCCAGAACCCCCATCATTTGTTCGAGAACTATCTACTCGGACAAATGCATCAAAAATACTTTTCACCATATCTTTTGGAATGCCAATACCATTATCTATAATGTCTATATATACTTTATTTTCATCTTCAATTAACGATACAAAAACAGTTGTACCTGCCTTGTTGTATTGTAAAGTATTAGATATTAGGTTAGATACAGCACGATATAATAGTTTTTTGTTAACTGGAATAACTACATCTTTTGAAGGAATTTGATATTGAAATATGAATTGCTTATTTTGGAATAAGTCATAATATTCTACTATTAATTCGCGAATAAATTCAGACATATCTGTAGGAGTTACTTCAAAAGGATAATCGGAACGTTCTAATTTAGACAGTTCAAAAATATCTTCAGTTAATAATGCAATAATTCGAATTTTATTGTATATAATATTTAATGTTTTTTCTTTTTTACTTTCTTCTGTAATTATCCCTAGTTGTAACGCCTCGATATATCCTTGAACTGTTGTAATCGGTGTCCTTAAATCATGAGATAAATCTACAAGCATTCTCTGTTTGTTTTCTTCTAATTTCTTCTTTTCTTTTTCTATTTTATCGAGTCTTTCCGACATGAGATTAAAAGAATCCTGTATTTGCATTAATTCAAAATTTGCTTTATAGTTCAATCTTTTATCATATTTCCCACTAGCAATTTGCTCAAATCCCTTTACTAATTGACCCAAAGGCTTTGTTATTTTCATAGCAATTCGCCTACTAAACATATATACATTGATAAAAAAAAGAATGAAAAATAAAACTGCAATAAGAACTAATATCTTAAAAAAAATATATAAGTATTCCTCATTTTCATCAGAAAAAGCATACTTATACTGTAATTTTTGTTTAGGGATTTTGACAAGACAATAATATGTATCCCCTTTTTTCGTTAAAAATGATGATACAGAAGAATAATAAGGAAGCTTAGAATCATCAAAAAATAAAGCAGTAAATTCTTTTGATGAATAGAATGAAACATCATCATTTTTTTCCCCTTTAGTGTAGATAATTTGCAGATTCTCATCAAGAATTTCTACCCAGCCACCAAAGGATTCTATTGTTTTGGAGTTTATAGCTTTAAAGTCTTCACGTACTACTTCACTTGCTTTTAAGTTTTGTAGTGTTCCCAATTGCTTTTCCAAATGATAGTTCAAAAGTAAAAATAAAATTATCACGGTGCATCCAATTATCAATGCAAATATAACGTAATTTTTAATTAGAATATATAGAACCTTATCCTTCATAAAGTTCATCCCTTCTTGCAAAGCGATATCCTAGTCCTCGTATAGTTTTTATATATACTGGATTTCTGGGGGAGTCCTCTAATTTTTCGCGTAGTCTACTAATATGCACCATAATAGCATTATCATCTGAATAATAATGATCAGACCATACTCTTTCAAAAATTTGTTTTTTGGTAAATATTTTCCCGGGATCTTCCATAAAAAGTGTCAACAGTTTATATTCTATGGCACTGAGAGTAATTGACTTATTATATTTATAGAGCATGCAAGAATGATGATCTAATATTAAATTACCAATATGTATCTGATTAACCGTGCTTTCTAAAGTATTCTTATTAAATTCATAGGTTCTTCTAAGATGTGCTTGAACCCTTGCAATAATTTCTAAAGGGCTAAAAGGCTTAACAATAAAATCATCCGCTCCAAGTCCTAATCCCATAATTTTATCTATTTCTTGTGTTTTGGCTGATAATATAAGAACTGGGAATTTCAACGTTTCACGAACCTTTTTAATTAATTGATAGCCATCCATTTTAGGCATCATAATATCAACAATAGCTAAATCAATATGATTTTCCTTCACATATTTTAAAGCTGCTTCACCATCCGAAGCCTCTAAAACAAGAAAACCTTCTATTTCTAAAAAGAGTTTTAATAGTTCGATAATATCTGTTTCGTCATCAACTATTAATATAGTTTTTTTCATATCCCTTACCACCTTCATTGCAAAATAACCAATATCTACAAAAAGATATTTAAGGTTATTGTAAGATAAATGAAAGTGAGATGAAAGAATAATAGTCTAATATATAAGTATGAACTAAAGATTAGTTGTAGATTAGGAGGTATATAAATGAAAAATATATAGTTTGAAATTTATGTAGAATCACTGCTTAAGAAAAATAATACAGGGTTTTATTGGAGTACAGCCGCATGCCCATCAACCTAAGAATTAAGAAATACCCCAAAATAAGCTTTTTTGTTACAAATTAGCAAAAAATCTCGTTCTGGGGATACCATAAAATTTTAGCTTGATGGCGATGGGGACTGTATAGCAATAGAAGCAACTCTTAATATTGCAATATCAATACTCCTACTTTTTACAAATCGACAAAATTATTTTACATTTTAAAAATTATGACAAAATTACTATTTTTTCTCTGATACAATAATCTTGAATTTCAATATTAAAACATATTATCAAAATTAAAGGAGGGGTATCTATGAAACCAATTAAAAAGATCTTATCGTTAATTATGATGCTTGTATTAAGCATCACTAGTTTCACTTTTTTGGGTTCTACAGATGTACAAGCAGCTTCGAATTCAAAGCGTGTATTCCTTTATGTAGGTGAGACAAAAAATGGGAAAAAATATCCTCAATTCACCACTCAGGATATTGAAAAATTTACAAATGTTGATGAATTTGTCATCTTACCTACCCCGCACTGGGAAATATATACTGATGGGTCTAATAATTCTTATTCTAGGGCCTTATCATATATAAAAGATACTGTGAACACTATTAATAATTCTAAAAACCCTAAACCTGTTATTATTGGGTTACCAGGTCTGAATCATGCAAGTGCTCCATTTAAGACCCTATATCCGAAGCTTCAAAGCTTTATTAACCAGGTAGACAAAGAACTTGGGAAATCCGTAAAAGGATTTTATTATAACTGCGAGTATATGTATAACAACCCAGGCTCGTCATTCGACTATAATAATCTCACGAACAATTCGTCAGTTAAATTAGCTTCAGATTTATCACAGTATGTTAAAAACTCCTTATCAAAACCTTATAATTTCATATGGGTACCAACCTATTCTAATGCTGAAGGCATTGCAGCTGATACAATTAAACGTGTAGGTTATGTAACAAATAGGACAAATATTTTTGATGAAGTTCTGTTACAACCTAACTACTATTTCAATGGAACGGGACCTTACAATAAAGCTCCTCTTGCGAATTTACAAGGCGTAAAACACAGCATAGATCAACAGCAAGTAACTTTCCGTGATGGAAAGCCTGCAGCAATTAAATTAAGTGGTATTAAAACCCGTATTGGAGCTCAAATGGAAATTGATGGTAAGGTTAATTGGGGCGACTCTGCCAATAATTTAAGTGCGGTCGTTTTTCAACAACGCTATCAACAATATGTAGATGCTTTTAAAACATTTGTGGGGTATTATCCTATTAGCTACTATGGAGCAGAAAGATCTCACATTTTTGATACTAGTGTTATCAATTCTATCAATCAATTTTATAAATAAAACTTGCCCAGAGGAACAAAAGGTTCAAAACTTTTTGAATTTATTAATTAACAAACAAGGGATACTATTATCCCTTGTTAGTTTCTATATTTCAAAGTCACGGTCCGGCAGATTGGATATAATGTCTTGCACGACGTATAAAATTTTTATGTATGGCTCTTGGGCTGATTAGGGGGACAACCCCACACATCCATCAGCTTAAGATTTCAAATTGGATTTTACATAATTTACAAAACATTAAGCTCATAAGATCTAGTTATAGCATGTGTTTTCGGTGATATAACTGAGTTTAGGGGTACGGAAATGATTAAAGAGGTGAAAAATAATTAACTCGATAACTATTTACATTATCCGATAATATTTGGGGTAGATAATCTAAGCTTATCTACCTTAGGGTTGATTATGAAAGGGTTTGCGAAACGAGGTGTATTTACCAATTTTTCGACTAAACACTTTGTAATACCCCTAAATTAAACTGGATATGGAAAGGAGTTTGAATATGAATTTGTTTAAAAGGTTGATCCCCACAGCATTGTCTATTTTCATAATTTCTAGTTCTATTAGTGTTGCCTAAGCTGAAACAAATCCTGCAAATGATAACGTGGAGAAAAGTACAAGTAATAGTGTTTTAATGGGATCGAAAAATAAATTATCAAGTCCTTCTCTTGCTAGATTTTCTTATAATTTAGACAAAATTATCCCTTATCCTAAAGAACTTGATAATGTATCGAGAGACTTAAACTGGGAAGATAGCGAAGTACAAACCTTATTTGCTAGTTTGGATTAAAGGTTATTTTTATTGCTGGTTCTTATATGATTAATACACATTACTATGATGGGAAAACAATAGCCATAAATTTATAAACAGCTTGCCATATAGTCAGAATTCTATAATCATATCAAAATATAACAGTGCAATGATATTTGCAATTGTAGCATTTTTATACACTTTATTGATTCAGGCAGTAATCCAATTTATATCTCCGACATGTGGAGTTGAAATTGCAACACTACAAACAATTTGGATTACCGTTCTCACTGTCATGTTTTTTACATCTATCTACTTACCGTTTTTCTATCGCTTCACAAATAAATATTTGTTATCTGAAGGCAGCCTTGCATTTATTGTAGTTATTTTTGTATGGGAGAAAATAACTACATACATTAATCTCTCAAATCTTATTCATAGAGTTACCACACAATTTTCTAGTAATGAATTAATGATACTTGCTTCAATCGTTATTATTCTTATGTTTATCGGTTCTTACCTTTTAACTGTAAAAATATATAAACGTACTGATTTTCAGAAGATTTTTTAAATAAAACATAGAATACATAACAAGTAAAACGTTTCTAAGGAAATTAGGGTGATGATAGTAGAAAGTTATTTTATAAAGGGGAGAGAAAGTATGACAAAAACAAACGAATCTTCAGAAGATGAACTTAAAAAGAATATAAAGTTTTCCATTATAATCCCTGCACATAATGAAGAAAAGTACATTAGAAAATGTTTGGATTCAATTGTAGAGGCATCAAAAGCATATACAAACGCGATTGAAGTAATAGTTGTATTAAATCGTTGCACAGATAAAACAGAGGAAATAGCACAGTTGTATAACTGTATTACATTAAAAAATAACGATAAAAACTTATCCAAAATCCGAAATGCAGGAGCCGAAATAGCGAGTGGGGAAATAATCATCACTATAGACGCTGATACCCAGATGACCGAGACTATGCTGTCTAATGTAGACAAATATTTAGCTTCAGGGAAATACAATGGCGGCGGCGTAAACGGGAAGTTTGAAAGAATATCTTTAGGAATAATTGTTTCTGCAATGTTAATAATTGTCCCCTTATACTTTAAGTATGGAGCTATATCTGTAGGGGTTTTTTGGTGCTATAAAAAGGACTTTATAGCAATCAAAGGATTTAATGAAAATATGCTTATGGCGGAAGATGCCGATTTCGCTAAACGGTTAAAAGAATGGGGTAAGAAAAGTGATAAGAAATACGGTACAATAAAAAATGGAATGATAACTTCATGCAGAAGGTTTGATAAATATGGAGACTGGGCTTTACTAAAACACCCAAAAATAATATTAGCTTATCTAAAAGGAAATGATAAAAAGTATGCGGATAAAACATATTATGATAACCAAGAAAGATAACTGTGAAGATTTCGAAACAAATAACCCTCGAAGGCTCTGGTGCGAAGTTAGCTGAGACGGAAATTATCTAGAATATTGTAATCAGATTTTATGCAAACGTCAATAATTCTTGTAATCCGTTATACGCTGAAAAGACGGAGTCTAGTTGAGGACTTTGTCTTTGTTTGTGTATTGCATGAACATTTTTTAGACCGATTATCGTACGAGAGGCATGGTGAAGAATTTGAAAGCCTAAGGAACGAGTAAAATGGCACTTCACGTTTCGATGATCTTGCACAATGATATTATTAAGGTACTTTGTTGTACGATGAAAGTTATTTTTGTAAAGGCCTATCTTCCTTAATTTTTTAAAGGCGGAATCTAGAGAAGGAGCCTTATCTGTAGTAAGAACCGTTGGTTCTCCACAAATCTGAACAAGTCTTTTAATAAAAGCATATGCGGCTTGTTTATTTCGTTTCTTACGAAGTAGAACACCAAGCGTTTTCCCATTTTTGTCAATGGCACAATATAAATAACACCACGTTCCTTTGACTTTAATATAGGTTTCATCCAAACGCCAAGATAACAGTATTTTTTTGTTTTTCTTTTTCCAAATTCGGTATATAAGATCGCCATATTCATGTACCCAGCGTAGGATGGACAGAAATACCATGCTCCCTCAGGGTTTCAGACACATTAACTTAAAGAAAACCGCAAATAGTAGCCAACGGCTATCAAAATAATATCTTTCTTGAACTGTTTCTCTTTAAAATATCTCATCAGTCATTTTCCTCGGTTTTTTACAGAGTTTAGCGTAGTTTAGAAAACTTTGTAACAGAACTCAAATGAGGATGATAGCATTGAAGCTTATAGATTAATTTTTGTGGAAAAATGGATAAATGCAGATGTATGAAGGCATTGCAAAATAATTTTTTCTAATAATATAAAATTAAAGATAAGTTTTATGTACTTTTTGAATTAATTCATTTTTACTTGATTTTTAATTATGTTCTAAATAATTAAGATAAGAGAGGTATGTTATGTTTACTAATGCTTGTATTGAAACTGAGAGATTATTAATTAGACCCTATCAAATCGATGATTTAGACTATTTATATGAAATACAAAAGAATCCTGAGGTACATCAATATATTTCAGATCCAATTTATTCTCTGGAAGAAATGAAAAATATTATTCAGTGGAGCATTGATTCGAATAAAAAAAATACAGTAGATAGCATTGTAAAATTCAATCTTGCCATAATAGAAAAAACTTCTCAAAAAGTAATCGGTTATTGTGGATTAGGACCGCTAGATTTTGCTCCATCATTAACAGAAGTATATTATGCATTATCACATGATATGTGGGGAAGGGGATTTGCTACAGAAGCTACAAAAGCTCTTTTAAAATATGCTTTCTCAGTTTTTCGGATTGAAAACATTGTTACTACTGTATTTCCAGAAAATTTGGCCTCTATCCACATATTAGAAAAACTTGGGTTTCAATTTAAATATAAAGTTCAAAACTTAGATGTGGAATTTCAAGAATTTGAGGGGTTACTATTTTTCTTTATAAGGAATCCTGACGCATACTTATCAAGTTAAGAGAACTGCTAATTCCCGAAACAGAAAAACGAGATTAATTATCATAAATATCTGCAAAGATATAAAATTTTCGTTATGGGAGTACTGTAAAATATTTGCTTGATGAGCATGTATGGTGACCCCTAATCCAGAGGGGAAAATACAGATATGATTATCTGTTTATATAAACGTTTTAGGTTTCTATCTAAATTCCATAGGAATTATGAATTTTTAATCGAATATATCAGAGTGGACGGAGGAATAAGAGAGCGCTTTTTGTTAATAGCGGCTGTAAAAAATATAATATTACTATATAAAGAGGTGCAACATGTTTGTAAATGCTCATATTGAAACAGAAAGATTATTAATAAAACCTTATCACATATCTGATGCAGAACATTTATATGAATTACAAAAACATCCTGAAGCAAAGCGTTTTATGCCATCTCCTGTATATTCATTAGAGGAAATACAAGATATAATTCTATGGAGCATGGAGATGAACAAAAAGAACACGGTAAGTAATATTGTTAAATTTAACCTTTCTATTTTTGAAAAATCCTCTCAAAAGTTTATAGGGTATTGCGGTTTAGGTCCTTTAGATTTTGAACTTACTTCTACAGAAATGTATTATGCCTTATCTTATGAAAAATGGAAAAAGGGATATGCAACTGAAGCCACATACGCACTTTTACAGTACGTTTTTTTGAAAATAGGAATAGAACGTATCGTTGCTGTTGTTTTTCCTGAAAATAAAGCATCCATTAAAGTTGTAGAGAAACTTGGATTTCAATTTAAAGAAGAAGTTCAAAATCTGAATGAAGAATTTAAAGAGTTTGAAGGCATGCATTCTTTCTACATAACGAAAGATATATTTTTAAAGAATCTAATAATAAGCCGATAACTTGCCAATATACAATAATTGAAATAAAAGATTTACAAGTTGAGGTGCTATCACATCGCTATCAAGCTAAGGAAACTACGGGTTCCCGAAACAGAAAAACGTGAATAATTCTCATAAATATCTGCAAAGATATAAAATTTTCGTTTTTGGGGTACTTCAAAATACTAGCTTTATGGCGATGTGGAGCTACCCCACATCCATCAACTTAAAGTAAATTTTTGTACAAAATGCGGTCTTTCCACTTAGTTTTTAATTATCTTTTATAGATGCTATAAAAGTAGGAATATCAAATAAACCCTGACGGGTATCAATTTTTTTACTATGCTACTTGGTGAGTAGAAGTGGCATATTCATAAAAAACACCAAAAATATCAAAGACTGTCTTTCTCTCGTATCGATGAGATTTTCGTTCGCTCTGTATATGTAATTTCTTTTTTCTTTTCGCGAATAGCTTGGTTTCCGTTTTTGTTCCCCCGTACATCTGTAAACACAATGCGAGTAGGCAGTTTGTCTTTACTCCCTACATATACATCATGTAATTCATACACTTGGTCAGGTTGTAATTGTTTCATGATGTCTTCCAACTGAATTTGTATATATACCGGTCTCAATTGAGCGGATTTTGTTTTAAATACCACTGTTTCGAATTCTTTTCTATATATTTTAGTTGGTAACTTAAGACGTGATAAATAATATCCTTGCTTCTCTTGAATAGACTTAAAGTCTTGTAAACGAAAACATCCTAATTCCCGAATATATAGTTCATTTTTTGTGCCATACTTGTTCGAGTCGCAAAAAGTAAGATATCAAATATTACAAGGGATTAATTAATAGAGATGATTGATTCACTGATTACTCCGAAAAATAGACGCGAAATACTTATACAACTAGCAGATAAAGGAATTCGATATTTTGAAAAGGAAGAAAAAATAAATGGTGAAATTATTAATCGTTTTTATTCGCAAATGGAATTGAGTGAAATAGGAGAACTTAAAAGAATTCTTGCAAAACTAAGTGAAATCGTTGAAAAAAATGTATAAAACATGATGGGGAGGAAACTAATCATGACAGACATAAAAGCTAACTTAGAAAATTTATTCGATTATATTAAAGAAAAACAATTATTAAATGGTACAGTTCTTGTCGCTAAAAAAGGCGAGGTTCTTTACGAAGGTGCTTTCGGTGCTGCTGACATGTCAACAAATCGTCCATTAACATCACGATCTGTTTTCAATCTTGCATCCATTTCAAAGCCAATTACAGCGACCGCAATTTTATTACTTGTTCAAGAAGGTAAATTAAGTCTTGATGATTATTTGAATAAATGGATACCTGATCTTCCCTATGAGGGCATTACGATTAGACATTTACTTAACCACACGAGTGGACTTCCTGATTATTTAGATCTATTTGAGATGTACTGGGATAAAACAAAAATCGCTGACAATGATGACCTACTCATGTATTTAATCAAATACAAACCTGAGCATCTATTTGCACCAAATGGGCGAGTTGAATATAGCAATACTGGTTTTATTTTACTCGCACTCATCGTTGAACGAATAACAGACATGGATTTTGATGATTTTTTACAAGAGAATATTTTTAAACCACTTAAAATGACTCGTACTAAAGCTATTGGCGTAAGAAAAGAAAATATAGAAATTGAAGATTATGCATACGGTTATGTCTACGATGTATATGCAGGTAAGTATGTTTTAGCAGATGATTGTGAGGAGTCAAAAATGGTTGTCTATTTAGATGGAATGCTTGGTGATGGTGGTATTCAATCAACAGTTGATGATTTATACCTTTATGAGCGTGCACTAAGCACAGGTGCTCTCATCAATGATGAATTACTAAGAGCAGCTTATACACCAGCAAAAACAGAGACTTATATACCATTTAAATATGGATTTGGCTGGATTATAGAGGAGGATGAAGAAAAAGGTCAAATTATTTGGCATAGTGGAGGTTGGCCAGGATACGCAACTAGCCTTAAACGCTTCATAGATCATGATATTGTAATTATCGTATTAAGAAACAAGGAACAAGATTTCGATTTTGAACAACATATCTTACATGCGATTGAGCAAGCTGCTTTTGATTTACCGTATGAAATTGCTAAGGGAAAACCTCGATTAGAACATGCTTATGTTTTACCAGAAAATATTTTAAAGCGTCACGTCGGTAATTATGCCCTAATAGAACATCCAGATTTGATCATTAATGTTTTATTAGAAAATAACAGATTGTTTATCAAAATGCCTGGTTCAATGAAACTCGAACTGCACGCAAAAACAGAGAAAAATTTCTTCATAAGAGGATTATCAATAGATGTTGATTTTACGACAGAAGGCAGTAAGGATTTAATAAAAATTATCGATGGTACCGAAGTACAAACAGCAGAACGTCAATAAGTAATTAAAGAAGAACCGGTTTTAAATATATATTACAATGGAAAGACTTATTAACCGGTTATTTAAACAATATGACTTTTCATGATTCTGTTGCAAAGATTTTTAAAAATAAATTTGTATATTCATATAAATGTTAAGTTGGATTTATTTTTAAAGAGAAATCTGTAAGTTTCGTTAAATGTGTGGTATAGGAAATATAAATTGGAGCTATTATAGGTTATAAACTTTGAGGAGAGAATTTACATGATTGAAACTATTGTTAAACTGAAGAATACAATAGGTATTAATGTTAAATATTCATTAGAGAAAAAGCCTGCGATTTTATTTCTTCATTTTAGTGGAGGAACGTTGAACATGTGGCATGGTGTTTTACCTATTTTTGAAAAGGATTTTACAGTTATTATCCCTGACTTCCGTGGACACGGAAAATCAGATAAACCAGAGACTGGATATCATATTGATGACATGGCGCATGATATGTATCTTTTGCTTCAAGAATTAGATATTCAAGAATGTCATGTTGTAGGTAGCTCGTTAGGTGCAGAGGTTGGCTTGAGCCTAGCTGTGTCTCATCCAGAATTAGTATTATCATTAGTTTGTGAAGGCGCACTTTATAATGAATTTGGGGAATATGGGTTGTTTAACGGCAGTGTGGAAGAAATTGAGAAAGAAAAAGAAAAATTGCGAATTCAATTATCTGAAAGAAAGCTTCAATTATTTAATACATCTTTTGAATATATGGAGGCACATAAATCATCTTTTAAACAACAAGGGCTTTGGAACGAATATTTTTCTACTTTCCTACAAAGCACGATACAAGAGACCGAAAATGGCCATTTTACCAGCCACTATCAAAACTCTGTTAGAAATGAATATATTCAAAAATACTGGGATGTCAAATTCGAAAAATACTACGAAAACATAGAATGTCCTATTTTATTTTTGCCAAGTGAGGAAGAATGGGATAACGAAAAGATTAGAAACAGTTTTAACGCCTTCACAAAATTATTAGATTTATTTGAAGTTGAATTAATTGAAGCTTCTGTTCATGCATATGTTTGGATGCAACTCCCCACTATAGTTGGTAAAAAAGTTAGAGATTTTATTAGTAAACAGAAAGATTTCGGTTAAAAGTTCCAATTGTTAAATAATTAAGAATTTGAAAAAGTAAACTATTGGAAACTAGGAAATGTAATAGAATATGAAAAAGCTATTCTATTTTATAAGGATCATCTTCATAAGGTTTTTAAATAAAAAGGTGGGATCATATGAGTGGATCTATTTCAAGTAAAAGGAATCATATGGGGATTTGTTTTATAGCTTTAATTGTACTTTCGAATTATCTAGCATATACACTTCCCATTGTACCCGCTGTAACGAAGGAAATGGTACTAGGATCTTTGTTAGATTTTCTTATTGTCATACCAATCATTACGTATATTTTTATTTTACGTAAACGCTATTCGTTAACCTATATATTTCCGGTTATAATTGCAGGCTATATCGCCGCAAGATTTATTATTCCAAGCGAGTACTTACATTCATTTTCATTTGTTTCTTACATTTTAATTGCAGGAGAAATTGCATTTTTAAGTATAGAGTTGTTTATTCTGTACAAGATTGTTAGAGCATTACCTAAGATTATACGATGTTATAAACAATATAAGAAAGAATATCCATCATTCTCCTTTGCACTTGATAAGGCATTTGATGCGACATTAAAAAGAAATAATATCGTAAACGTGATCGCCTCAGAATGTAAATTATTTTACTATGCTTTATTTTCTTGGCGTAAAAAGTTTTCAGAGAGTCCGCACGTTTTTTCATATCATAAAAAGACTGGGGCAATCCCACTTTATATTATGCTGATTCATGCAACATTAATTGAATCAATTGGATTTCATTATTTACTTCATCAATGGAATCCAGTTTTAGCTTGGATTTTACTCATTTTAAATATATATGGAATTTTATATTTTTTAGCTGAGATACAAGCAATCCGTAAAAATCCATATATTATGTCAGAACAAGAAATTATTATTCAAGTTGGATTAGGTAAGAAAATTGTGGTACCATTTTCTCAAATAAAAGAAATCACCTTTTATAAAGGTGAAATGTTAAATAAGGCAGAAAGAAAAGATGTATTCGAAGCAACGGTAATGGAATTTATAAAGGAACCAGCTACTTTTGAAATAAAATTAAAAGAACCGTTAAAGGCACAACTACTATATGGATTTTCTAAGACAGTGAATCGTGTCCATGTAAATGTGGATGACGAGCGAAACTTCTATGAAGCTATTGTTGAAAAATTAGAACAAAGTGAACGAAATAAATAACGAGGAGATACAAAAATATTTGTTATTAGATAGACGGGTTTTGGTGCAAAAACTTCAAGATAATTGTAACAAATCTATAAAATTTGGACGTACTGATACTAGTATCCGTGTTCTTCTTCATATATTTGCACCAGAACCGGAAATATTAATCTGTTTATACAAATATCTTAGAGTATTCTCTAATTCCCATAGAAATTATGTAATCTTTAATCGAATACATTAGAGTGGAAGGAAGAATAAGAGAGCGCTTATCGGTGATAATTTCCTGTTGCAGAATCCTTATAATAAGGATTCTTTTTTTATATGAAAAATCACAAATAAAAAAAGATAAGATCGGTGAACACGATCTTATCTTTAGCACAAGGAGTAAACAAAAGGATAACCATCATAATTTTATTATAATTTATTTTTCGTTAATTCTGAATATATTAACCATAATTAACAAGTATATCTATATTGAGAAATTTATTACAAAATTAGTTATAATGATTCAAAACTACAAAGTAAACTTTTACCCAAAAGTTTACTTTCAAATTAGAAAAGATTAGGTCCTCAATGGGCTTTACCCCATCCATAAACCTTACGATCAAAAACAAAGGGTAATTCAACTATCAAACTCATATAAAATGTTAATCTTGTCTAAGCATCCATTAGGATATACAATTAATCATCTATTTTTCTTTACATAATCTCCAGATACAGTCCATATCAACTATAAATTCTTGCCTTATGCTAAATGTAATCAAAAAACAAGTAGATAAAGATAATGACTAAAACATTAACTCTAGATACTTTTTTGATGAATATTACAAATAAACAGGAGGTAATGAAAAATGATTAAAACATTATTAGCAGGAGCACTTTTAAGTACAGGATTAGTAGCGGGAGGTGCAGTAGGTGCAGATGATGCGAAAACGGACAATTTAAAGTCAAATGAAAACAGTTCGAATCAATGGGTTACAATGAGTGCAGATGGAACAACGTCTTTCTCAAAAAACTTTGATGTACCTAAAGATGCAGTACTAGCATCTAAAGGAGATGGAAAAACGGACAATTTAAAATCAAATGAAAATAGTTCAAATCAAGTAATTACACAGAGTGCAGATGGAACAACGTCTCCCTCAAAAAACTTTGATGTACCTAAAGATGCAGTGCCAGCATCTAAAGGAGATGCAAAAACGGACAATTTAAAGTCAAATGAAAATAGTTCAAATCAAGTAATTACACAGAGTGCAGATGGAACAACGTCTCCTTCAAAAAACTTTGATGTACCTAAAGATGCAGTGCCAGCATCTAAAGGAGATGCAAAAACTGTTGAAAAATCAGAAGGTACAGGTACGGATTCTCAACAAGGAAAAATGGTACCAACAAATGAAGAAAATTAAATAATATATAGTTATAACGAAGGGCATCCAAAAACGGGTGCTCTTTTTATATTATAGGGATTAACTAGCTTTACTCAACATAGAGCTGTAGGGGGAATTGAGGATTAGAACATGGGGTACTGTTTCTTCAAATTATGGTGTTAAGAGCAATAGTTTTGGTGGTAACGTTACAATACAAACATTTTGTTAGAGATTTTTTAAATTTACATAGACTCTAGATAGACTACATATCAACTTCAGATACTTGTTTTATGATACAAGTAATCAAACAAAAGGAGGGCAATACAAAATGATTAAAACAGTATTAACAGGGAACTCTTTTAAGTACAGGAGATTATTAACAGGTGGAGAAAATGCTGAAGATGTACAGACAGATAAGCATATTCCATATGAACAAAATGAATTGTAGCAATCTCTAGAAAAGTACGATTCGAAGAAGTTTGAGTTATAAAAAGAAAATAGATAAATATAGTAAAAATAGATAAATTGACAAGAGAAAAGCACTTTGTGTATAGCACAGGTGCTTTTTCTTACGATTAGTCAACCTGTATTTTTAGGTTTTTACTGGAGTGAATATCAGAATAAACATATACTTATTATCATGCATAACAAAGACCCCTAATATATACTCGTTTTTTGCTAGGGGTGAGATATGATATGATGAATGAAACTATGATATTAGGCCGTTAACCGATAATCATAGTGTATATCATGTGTAATAAGGTGAAAGAGAAGTTTCAAGAACTTATTTACACATGCAATGGACGCAACTTTATGACATTTGTTATAGGGTTGCGTTTTTAATTTATCGTAATACTCAACAATGTGATTTTGTCCGTAACGTCGTTGTTTAATCATGTTCTGGATGATGAGAAAAAGGAGCTTCCGCAAATGTTTATTTCCACGTTTGTTAATTTTATCTTTATAAAAGGTTTTACCTGATTGAAAACGGCGTATATCAATACCTGCAAATGCATTGAGCTGCTTGTTATTGTTAAAACGAGTAATATCTCCTATTTCAGCCATCAAGCGTACTGCAGTATTCGGGCCAATCCCAGGAAGACTGAGAATGATACCGTATTCTGCACGTTGCTCGGCTATATATACCATCTTGTTAATACAGCATTCTTTTTGGTGAAGAAGCTCTTGATAGCGCTTTGCATATAATTTGAGTTGATCACAAAGAACATCGTTCTCAGAAACAGCCGGATAGGAAGTTTTCGCTATTTCAATTATCTGAATCGCTTTTTTCTCGGCTGTAATATTTGATATTTTTTTATTGGTGTTGGCACGAATACGATTTTTTATGATTGTTTTTGAAAGACCTAAAACACAATCTGGGTGGGGGAATAGTTGAACAAAATTTAAAAACAAATCAGATTTACTGGTAAACATTCTTTCCAATTCAGGAAAAGTTAATTGAATTACTTTGTGCATACGACCACGAATTATCGATAATTCACTGTCCAATTCGCTATACCATCTAGAAAGAGATTTTAGCTGATGGAATGAGTTGATAGTTCCATTAGATACCCTTCGGGTAACTGTGAAGTGAGTGAGAGCTAATCGATGTGCGTCGCTTCGGTCGGTCTTATGAATCCGTAAGGAATCACATTGTAGTTTGGCTTCTAATGGGTTTAATAAACAATACGTATACTGGTTATCTTGCATAAATCGTTCTAGCTGCCTGGAATAGATACCTGTTGATTCGAACACAATTTCAGGTAATTCACCAGTATTATCTGCAAGTTCATGAATTTTTTCTTGTAGCTTTTCGAATTCGGGTTTAGAATGCTTGATTTCACTTTCAAATACACATTGTTTTTGTGCATTATAAATTACCATGTAACTTTTACCCATACTGACGTCAAACGCAATTACGTGTTCCATAAAGTTCCTCCTTAGGTGAAATTGAAGTCTTCAACTTACACTTATCGATTCCCATTTCTTATACACGATCTCGAGGACCAACATACTAAAAACTGATTCAAATAAGGTAAGTGAAGAAGGTCAGTTTATTTTACGGATTCAAGATCCCAAAGCACCCACGACCCTTTCTTCACTTCTACTATATAAAAAATAGTAGTGCGAACCAATGCCTTGGTCTGCACTACTAATCTTAGTATGTTTATTT
>NZ_JBQENW010000052.1:0-17735 GCF_052044835.1 Bacillus sp. 22475
CCAAAGCACCCACGACCCTTTCTTCACTTCTACTATATAAAAAATAGTAGTGCGAACCAATGCCTTGGTCTGCACTACTAATCTTAGTATGTTTATTTTGATATAGGACTTGAATTAAATTTTTATATTAAAAAATTTACGAAAAAAAGGGGGGAGTTCATTGTACAAAATTATTTATGGAATATTAATTTTAATTTATACTTTGTATTCATTTTTTGTAAGTGATGGAAGTGAAGTAAGGTTTATTATGGTGTTAACTATAGTACTTATCTTTTCTGTGGTTTTAGAAAAAAGGAGTGATTAAGGATCGTATTTTTAACACTTTTTAAAGATATCTAATGTAAAGTATTATTCAAAGGTTTATTTTCATTTCCCCTTAAACATTGAATTTACTATATTTTTATTGATATCATAAAAATATATAAAAAAGTATACATTCAAGTCATTGTAAATAGAGGGATTGAAAAGTAGATAAATAAAAAGCAACACACACATATATATATAAGTTTTTCGGTAAGAATGCACCATTCTTACCTATTTACCTATACTTACATTTTCACTAATTTATTATGAAATATATGTTGATTTAAAGTGTTTTATTCAAAATATATAATTGGAGTTTTTATGGAGTCAAGGTCGTTGTTTGTTCTTCTTTTCTAAATTCACATAATTTTCAAATATATAAAGGTCATATATTAATATTTGTTGTATACTATAATCAACCCGTGGTTATAGTGTTTGCTCCGATTCAAATTATGAGATAGTTTGTTTTAACTTTTTTACATTATCTAAAAAAGAACTTGTAGGGATTCCTACAAGTTCTTTTTGTTTTTTTAATAACAATGGAAGTGAATTTTCACCTAAATAAAGGATGACGATATAAAATAGACGGAATCCTTTTTCTGTAAGGGTTCCATCTATAGAAATTAATAAGATGTGAAAGTCATTAATACACGTACTACCAATATTTATTCTTCTCTCATTAAACTTATTTTTTATATGACACACTAATTTATTATTCTTTTGTTTACCAGGGGAGAATGGAAATCAATTGTCCATAGAAAAAATCCCCTCATAGTAAACAGATGAATGTGCGTTCTTTTTACTGTCTACTATACGGGGACCATATCACTGCCGGGCAGCATCTTTTTTATTAGTCATTTACGGGATAGCTTAGGATGACATATGCATATGTACTTTTTTTACTTGAATCTGGATCTGCAAGAGCAGGAGAAAATGAATTTGAAGTTTTTGTATCTGCTGATGTATTTAATTGCTTTGAGATGTTATCACATGTTCTTTTCCATTCTTCCTCAGTTTGATTATCATACATAGTACTTAAATAAGCTAGTTCATCATGATCGTCTTTTTTCATATTTAAGTGAACTCTTTTTAGACCTGTTTCAATAATATGCCTCGTATGATTTATAATTTCATCATTATGTTCTTTTTTTAGTTTATCGGATAGAGTATATACGGTACGATTTGCTTGATAGTATTTTTCAGTCAAATTACCAATAGCTTTCGTTTCTACAACTTCTAATATGCCAGCTTCTTCTAGCTTTTTGACATGATAGTAAAGACGGGATTGTTTTTCATTTAGCTTTTCAGCTAGCTCTTTTACAGTAATAGGTTGTTCAGTCGCATAGTATAAAATATTTTGCCGCTTTGGATCACAAATTAATTTATATAGGGCGAATTCGTTTATATTCATAAAGACGACTCCTTCAATTTGAATATGTGTTTAATTATTTCAATAATAACACGTTTCCTATTGTTACATAACTCTGAAGGAAAAGAGAATACAATTACGAGAGAGCTTTTTCATTAACTGTTGTTTCTATGGATACGTTGCGAATATGAGGGTTTTTCAAGGCAATTCCAGCTCCTAAAAAGAAAAATAAGCTCCCTAATAGAATAAGTAGCGTAACTCCATACATATCTGCCAGCCACCCACTAAAGAGCATTGTAAATGGCATTGTGGAAGTGATTATAGTACTTGCTAGGCCATCAATCCTACCGCGATAACTTTGATCTACGAGAAGTACTGTGATGGTTTCATCAATAATCGTAAATAAAGTAAGAGAGAATGAAATAGTAAGCATACAAATTAATACTGTCCAAATGGAAAGGGAGAAGGCTAGCCCAACCATTGCAAATGCTGATAAGAAAATGCTTCCACTTAAAATTATTCCTTTTTTGAATCTCTTCCCGATATACCCCGCGATGAATCCACTAATAATACCACCAATCATATAGCTCATATTTATCATCCCTAAACTTTCGGGTCCACCTGTAATTTTATAAGCGAGAGCAGGGAAGATTGGGTTTAGTAAACCAGCTCCAATATTGACGATAAATGCAATGAAAATGAGCCCTTTAATGTACGGATATATTTGAATATAGTGCCAACCATCTTTCATAGCTTGAATCCAATGTGCTTTCTCCTTAGAAGGAGTTTGCCGTGAGATTGAGTGCGCTGGAATTTTTGCTAATAGGACACAAATTGCTACAAATAAAAATGTACAGGCATTAAGAATAATTGAAAACGTAGCACCAAGCCAAACGACCATAAAACCAGCTAGACCATTGCCTATAAGACGAGAGAGTTGATTAACAGCCATAAATTGTCCGTAATATTTAGCATAGTTTTCTTTTCCGACAATTTCAGGTAAAACAGAGGCTTCAGTTGGCCCTAAAAAAGTTGTTAGAACGTTTAATAAAAAAGTCGAGAGTATAGCGATGTAGAGTGAAATATGGTGAGTTGATAAGTAAATCGCTAATATAAGAAGAACGACGGTACAAGAGGCGATGTGAGTAAAAAATAAAATAGCTTTTCTGTTGTATCGATCTGCAAATACACCAGCAAATGGTGAAACAATTATTTGAGCAGTAATCATAGCTATAATAACAAATGCAGATTCGAGTGAAGATTTATTTGCTGTAAATACAATCCACATAATAGTCATGGAATAAAAGGCACTTCCAATACTAGAAACAGCATTACCAATCCAGAGTAATAAAAATGATTTGTTTTTGTAAATCGGTACATCTTTCCTTTTCAGAGGAGTTTGCATATAAAATAACATCCCTTCATTAAAATTTATTTAATCGTTAAAATAAATTTTAATGCTGTTTTTTGATAAAATCAATAAAATTCTGAAAAATAATTATTAACTGTTTTTTACTAAGCATGTGGTTGAAATTTTACATAGAGAAAAATCAATTCTGGTGCAAAGATACAATAAAAGAGAATATAGTGCATAAATTTTTAGCGGAATTTTATTTTATGCTATAAGTCCAAACACTTGGTGAATGAGCTCTTTTTGATTTTGGACAAACTGGCTTCATAGATCTATCCCTTTTTTATCATATGCATGGCTTCAACACCACTCAATATTGAAGTTGTAATTTAAAATGACTTAAACCCCAACATAGGACGCACGCGTTTCTTAATAAAACGATGATCCTGTTCCACTATATAATTGAGATATCTAACTTGCCTTATCTTTATGGCTCCAGACATGTATTAGTCCCAGCTGATAAAGCTTCCATTTGAACAAATTTTCTTTTGCCATACGAATTACACACCTTTTTAAAGTAATACTATCCGTATGTCAAAGTTTAAGAGATTACTTTCAATTATCTTGAAGTTTTTGCACCAGAACCTTTAAAGTTCAAATCACTTCAAAAGGTACACCTTTTGAAGTTTATTAAAATCTAGCTAATTTAGTGCTTCGAAAGGTTCAAAATTGCATTTTTAAAGTGCTAAATAATTAATGGTACCTTTTGAAATATTATTGGTTTCATTTCATTAGAAACAATTCCGGCTATATAACTAAAAAATGTGATATAATATCTATTGAACATATGAATAGGATAACAACTACCTGCTGTTGGCAAGTAGCAATTTATCTAATGAAAAGATCACTTGTTTCCAAGACAAGTGATCTTTTTATATACATTACCTATACTATTTTTGAGATTCATTAGATATTTTAGTTCCCTTATTTATATTGTATACTCATTTCCCCACTCCTTTGATTTAAATATTATATCCCGTTTTCAGCAGCATCGAGTTATAGTATCGACTCGATATATAATAAATATTGTTTAATGTAAAAGCCTCTGTTGTATCACACAGCCATCACAATAATTTGTTATATTCACCTTTTATAGATCCTTCTTCACTAGAGTCAAATGAATATCGATTTTCATCTCCAACTTCATATTCTTCCATGTAATTTCGTACTTAATGTGTAAAAGTGTAAACGTGGACATTTACACTTTTACACAAGTTCACAAAAATAATACAACAATAAATTCTCATATTGTAATACAATTGGATAGACTTCGTTATTTACAAACAGGAGGGATTTCATTGGAAGACTTTGATGATGAGCTACGCCAAATTGATATGGATCAAAAAGAAGCAATACTAGTTGTAAGGGCTTACAAAAGGTATTTAGCAAAAACAGATGAAGATAGGGAATATGGAACAGAAGTAATTGAACGTATTAGCAATAGTGATACTACTCGTGAGGATGCGGATTTTATTATAAGATGCACGGAAGTTATTGATAATCTTATCGATAAAGTTGTCGAGGAGAAAATAGCAAATAAAAGCTAATCTACTACTATAGGATAATCCTCCTAAAAAACATCTAGCATATAGACAACGGATTATCTCTACATGAGCTTGTTGCTTTACGAATGAAACCATACTATATTTTATCTATCTTGCGTAAATAAATTGTCATATGATAGAAATAATATTATGAATTATACAGGAGATACAAATGAAAAAGTTTTTAATTAGTTATGCTGCAAGTCTGCTTACTTTTATTATCATATGGTTCTTAATACCATATATTTCTGATCCTAGTCATTCTTACCAGAATGATTTACCTAACATAGTTGAATTGCTGGCGGTTCCCCGCCTAGTATTCTTGCATTTAAATTATTTTTAATATATTATATTTATATAGTTATATAGAGATGAATGTATACAAAAAGATTTTACCAAAAAGTAATATAACTTATGCTTGTCTTTTTAAAATGTATCTAGTAAAAATACATTTTTTATCAATCCAATTATATTTTCAATAGAAATGGAAGCTTTTAAATAGAAGTTTATTTACTTTCAATAATAGGAGTTAGTAGAGGAACAAGGCACCATACAGAGTAATCTGACGAACCTGAGAAGTATTGTATGTAGTTTGTTCATCTCAAGTACAACAAGAGAGCCTTACCACTCCAGGCATGACTCCACTAGTGTAGTTGTATAATTTTTACAGATCAAATAAGAAACAGAAAACATATAACACCAAGTAGCAGAACCCTAACATTCCTCCTACAGCTAATACCTGTTTAACCCAAATCTTAAATTTTAGATTACTGTAAATCTCTTGCACTCTTTCCATATTTCCTCCTATTAAGGAGAACCCTTAAAGACTCTCACCTCACTATGGTACCATTAAAGAATGACTAATAGAGGTCTAATTTTTGTCTAAATGTATAAATATGCAATATTGCATACAGAAATGTATTGTTACAAATGTAAGTGCTTACTATAATAAGGGTATAAAGATTAATCACATCCTAGTACTAACAAAAGAGGAGGAAATAATATGGAAATCGCAATGGCAGTTTTAAAATTTATAGGTGGAGCAATCCCATTAGTTCAAGAACTTCTAAAAGCATTTATGTAAATTCACTATTTAGCAATTATTTATAAAAATTATAATACAATAATCTGTATATCAAAGATAAATTGATTTACAGATTATTTGTGTGAGTAAAGTCCCTTTAACATTAGTAATATGCAATATTACATATGAAGATGTATTGATATAATTGTAAGCGCTTACTATAATAGAAGTATAAAGATAAATCACATCTTAGCAACAACAAAAGAGGCGGACGTAATATGACAATTTTAAAATTTGTAGGTGGAGTACTCCCATTAGTTCAAAAACTTTTAAAAGCATTTATGTAAGTTCATTATTTAGCAATTATTTATAAATAATTATTATGCCTTAATACGAAAAAAGGAAGAAGTTGATTTTTGTGAAGACTACAAAAAATACAAAAAGAAAAAAATTACTAGCAAGTTTATTAATCAGCTTTTGCACTATTAATTATTCATCTATTTCATTAGCCGAAACACCTAAAAATAATTCAGCTAATGCACCCAAACAAGCTATGGGCATTGATACTGGCATAGCAAATTTAAAGTATAATAGTAGAGATATTTTAGCAGTAAATGGGGATAAAGTAGAGAGTTTTGTTCCGAAAGAAAGTACAAATTCAAATGGTAAATTTGTAGTAGTGGAACGTGAGAAAAAATCACTTACAACTTCACCTGTGGATATTTCAATTATTGATTCTGTGGCTAATCGTACGTATCCAGGAGCAGTACAACTTGCAAATAAAGCTTTTGCAGATAATCAACCTAGTTTATTAGTGGCGAAGAGAAAACCTTTAAATATTAGTATAGACTTACCTGGAATGAGGAAAGAAAATACGATATCTGTCCAAAATCCGACATATGGTAATGTGTCTGGAGCAGTAGATGATTTAGTATCTACTTGGAATGAGAAGTATGCATCAACACATTCGTTACCTGCAAGAATGCAGTATACAGAATCCATGGTGTATAGTAAATCACAAATCGCAAGTGCTCTTAATGTCAACGCTAAATATCTTGATAACAGTCTAAACATTGACTTTAATGCCGTTGCAAATGGAGAGAAAAAAGTGATGGTTGCGGCGTATAAGCAAATATTTTATACCGTAAGTGCCGAACTACCTAACAATCCATCCGATCTTTTTGATAATAGTGTTACGTTTGATGAGTTGACTCGTAAAGGGGTAAGTAATACGGCTCCGCCTGTTATGGTGTCAAATGTAGCTTATGGCAGAACCGTTTATGTAAAATTAGAAACATCATCTAAAAGTAAAGATGTACAATCTGCTTTTAAAGCTTTAATTAAGGGTCAAGGCGTTGAAGCGAGTGGGCAGTACAAAGATATTTTTGAAGAAAGCACCTTTACTGCTGTAGTATTAGGCGGAGATGCAAAAGAGCATAACAAAGTTGTTACAAAAGATTTTAATGAAATCCGAAATATCATTAAAGATAATGCAGAATTAAGTTCTAAAAATCCAGCATACCCAATTTCATATACAAGCACTTTCTTAAAAGATAATGCAACTGCTGCTGTTCATAACAATACAGATTATATTGAGACTACAACTACAGAATATTCAAGTGCGAAAATGACCCTTGATCATTACGGTGCATATGTTGCTCAATTTGATGTATCTTGGGATGAATTCTCATATGATCAAAATGGGAAAGAAGTATTAACACATAAAACTTGGGAAGGAAACAACCAAGATAAAACGGCTCATTACTCTACAGTAATACCACTTCCACCGAATTCCAAAAATGTAAAAGTCGTAGCGAGAGAATGTACAGGTCTTGCATGGGAATGGTGGAGAACAATTATTAATGAACAAAATGTTCCATTAACAAATGAAATAAAAGTTTCAATTGGAGGAACAACTTTATACCCAACTGCTAATATTAGTTATTAGGTAGAAGTGAAGCACCCTGTTTACAGGGTGCTTTTTTACTTGGTCACAAATATATTGGGATCTTTTTCAAATATAGCATACTCATCAGATAGAGATGGAGTGTAGCTTCATTTAGTAAACTTTGCAACAGAACCACTAATTTTATTTTTTTATAGATTTGCAAGACTTTTGTTATATTTACGTTAGCGTTTTGTAAGATTTAACGGATATGATGAAGTCAAATTAAAAAATACTCTTTTAAAAATATTTTATTTCTAATTGGTATTCAAATTATATAAAGGCAATTTGGAGGGAACGAAGATGAAGAAATTAAAACCTGCGCTTAGTGTAGTAGGGAGTTTAACAATGGCCTTAACACTAACTTCGCCTGCATTAGCAGAAACAAGTCTTCCAAAGGAAGGAAGCAAAGTTGAAGTCTTTAAAGAAGATGCAAATGCACAAGAAGGAAAAAATCCTGTTTATGATACTAATGATAAAATAGGAAAGTTGATGAAAGAAAACATTGATGTTCAAAATAATGATTGGGATTCTCCCTTCTTACATAACTTAATATTTAATAAGACAAGCTCTGTATTATATATGTAAGAAGACCATATATTTATGATTTATATTTTTAAAATTGTTAAAGATGGTTCCTGTTGGAAAATTTCGTCTCCATTTAAATATTTATATTAATGTAATAGCATGTGATAATAAACATGTTTGTTTAGAAAAAACTAGTTTATGTAGAAATAAAATTGACTTTTTATTACTTGTTTCACTTGTAGGGTTTTTCCGAAATGCTGGGCGTAACCCTATAAAGAACCTTCGATTTGTGCTCTCTTCATATGCTATTTTAGAAAGGGATATTATGATGAAAAAAAGTAGTATAAATATAAGCATATCAATTTTAATACCTATTTTATTAATGATATTCTTTATTAATGTTAAATACAGAATCATATTAACTGCATTATTTGGAGCTTCGATTTTTTCAACAACATTTCTTTGTACGATTGGATTTATCCTAGCTGTTTTATCATATATAGAAAATAAAAATATTTGGGCAAAAATCGGAATAATGTTAAATGTGTTAGTATTTTTTATTCCTATTATTTGGATTTTTTGGATGTAACGGGTAGTTTAGATTTATGGGTACCACTTTATCACCATCAAACCAAGAAAAGCGAATACTCCAAAACGAAAAAAGATGAAAAAATAATAAAAAAGTTTATTATTAAGTGCAAAAAGAAAAAACTAGCTTGTTAGACAATACGTTTTTTCTTATTGCACTTTTTTATTTTTGGTAAGTCAGGAAACTTCTTCATTGTGTCAACAGCATGCATGAGCGTGAAATATGGATGTTTTAAAATCATTTTCGGTCCGCTCTTTTTCATAACTTCCTTAACTAAATCTTTCATATCTGGTTTATAACAATGAATTTTGCAATTTTGACATGCTGGTTTCTTTTCTTGAAATGGACATTTTGATAAACGAAAATAAGCATAATCTTTTAATTTTTGACATTCTTCACATAGAGTATTTTGTTTATGTTCGTTTTTACAATACATATCAATCATAATGCTAATTGTTTTCTCTTCACGTTCAATTCGCTTCATAAATTGGCGCCTCCTGTTTCAAAGTCTCTCTGCTTTGATTGTAAAACTTTTTAGAGAGTTTACTTGAATTTTTAATGACAGTTTTTCTAATGTTTATCTCTTTCCTAAGATATAAATATGGTTCCTTCTTTTTCTTGTGAGCTTCGGGTACCTAAACGACTCGAACAGCAAGAGTTCACTCGATTTTTCCACGTTATTAATTGATTCTATTGAAAGGTGGGGAGTATTTGAAGTTTACTGCTATATCAAATAATTCAGCCTTAGAGCACGCAATCTGCGTTTTGTTTTAGGACCACTATACAATTTTTAAATTAATGAATGTGTGGTGGTACCGCTTATTATAAAATTGGATTTTTAGCGGAATAAATGTTAAGTTCACTTTACATTTTGTTAATTGTGGTATACATTTAAGCTAAGAGGTGGTGAACTTGACTATTTTTAACAAAGTAAAGGAAATTAGAGCTCGTTTTAATTTCACACAAAGTGTATTAGCTGAAAAAGTTGGAGTAACGAGGCAAACGATCGCAGCAATTGAAAAAGGGGATTACGTCCCTTCATTATTACTAGCATTGTCAATTTGTGATGTGTTTGATTTGAAGATGGAAGAAGTGTTTGTATTAAATAAGGAGGAAGAAGAGGATGAATAGATTGATGATTTCTTATGTGATTAATGTACTTATTATGGCATTAGCATGTTGGGTATTCATTGAACTTTATTACGGCATTATAGAACTTGCCAATATTATTGAAGCTAAGAAAGTAGCCTTTGAAGTATCATTAAATTTTACACCAGTCTTATTTTTATTAGTTATAGGTATTGTAATAACAATTTTTTATAAAATACAGAGGAAGAAATATAACGCCCTTTCATATCTGATGTATCCACTATTGTTTCCCCTAGAAGACGAACGTGAAAAGTTAATTACTGAAAGAGCTTGTCGTACAGCATTTGTTTCACTATGGTATGTGTTAATCATCGCAATTGGATTTTTAGTGCTTTCT
Source organism: Bacillus sp. 22475 (assembly GCF_052044835.1). Lineage (NCBI taxonomy): Bacteria > Bacillati > Bacillota > Bacilli > Caryophanales > Bacillaceae > Bacillus > Bacillus sp. 22475. The sequence continues at coordinate 10,200 of NZ_JBQENW010000052.1, forward strand.
CCTATTTTTAATATATATATTCCAGGATATCCCTTATACATTGTATTTAGTGTTTTCTTTATTCAAATGACAGTTTTTTATTTATCTTTATACCGAAATAAAATAATATAAAGTCAGACCCTCTTGCAAAAGCAAGAGGTTTTTTTAGCAGATACTAGTATATAGCGATATTATTTTATAAAGATGATTTTCGTTTCTGAGGGGACTTTGAAATCTTAAGTTTATGGATTATGGAGGCTACTCTATTACTTCGTATTTACCTGTCCAACCCTATTTTATCTAAGGGTGAACTTTTTTGCTTCAACAGAAAAAAACGTTCTCATATGAAATTGTTTTTAGAATTATTGATATAAAACTTAATGTGGAATTAAAGTAACAAAGGAAATGATAATCGCCCATATGGATACTCTAATTCAATATATACAACTTTGAATGGATATACATCTACAAATTAAATATCTGTAACAGGTGAAACATAAATCTGTTCAGCGTTTTCGCCAGTAAAACTCTTAAAAAATGTTAAATAAGAACTGAAATGTTTTTATTTTTATGAATTTTTTCTATTGTTAATAGGATGAATTTGGCGATATGTAATTTAAATTTACAACAAAATACTACAATTTCCCATTAAATAAAAGTGAAAGTAAAATTAAATATATCCATTTTATTAAGATAGTACTACATTCATAGGAAATTTGTTCAATTGTATATAGAGAGATATTATTTTAAATAGTTATTAATAACGAAGAAGGAGAGGGAAAATTATGTTCAATCAAAGAACAAGAAATGGCGTCAAAAAAATCCTAGCAATTACAGCAGCTAGTACGATGTTTTCGATGTTTGGCTCATCAATTTCTATCATAGAGGCGGCGTCTGCTCCAGGGGTTTATGTTACACCTAAAAATAGTGTTTCTTCAGACATTATTAGTATAGACTGGTCTCCTGTTCAAACAGCTCCTTATACATATTGGGCTGTACATAACTGGAACCAGGGGGGAGAAGCTGGTGGGTATGCTGGATTCCAACAACAAAGCGGTTTTGATGAAAATGGAAAGCGTACTTTACACTTTGCAGTTTGGGATCCTATTTCTTCTAAGGAAGCAATAAAAGCAGAATATGTATCCCCTACATCAGTTGCAAGTAATTTTGGTGGAGAAGGAACAGGTCTTAAAATTCAGACGACATATGATTGGAAGAATTATAATTGGTATCGCATGACAATGCGTTCTTGGCAAGAGAATGGACACACAAAATTTGGACAGTGGTTAAAAGATGTTTCAAAAAACCAATGGAAGCTTATTGGGATTATGGACTTTCCAGTTCCTAACGTTACATTTAACTATGGACAAACGCTGTTTCAAGAAGACTGGCTTGGTAATGGACAAGATGTAAGAGAGGCACGTGTAAAAAATGGATATGGAAGAAATATCTCAGATAAAAAATGGACATCTTGGAATACTCAATCAATAGAGGGGCAAGAGCCATTGAATAATAATTGGGATGGGGGAGCTACTTCAGAATATCTTTGGTTTAAGGCTGGGGGAGACTCTCGATCAACTATTGGAACAGGAAAAACATTTACGTTAAATCAACCTAGCCAACCTGAAATAGGAAAACTAGATTATGATGTAAAGTCTATGTATTATGAAAATGAAAAATTAAATATATCTTGGCAACTAAAAGATAGTAGTACACCTCAATTTAAGGGGAAAATTGAAATTTATAATAATGAAAATATGACGGGCCAGCCGATTAACGTAATTAATGATATTAAATCTTATCAAAATGGAATCAGTCAATCTATATCATTACCAACAAATACTTATTCAAAAATTGTATTAACAGATATATTTGATCAAACTGTGGAAAAAAAGGTGAAAATCAAAAATGAATCTCCAAACATTTTAGAAGGGGATCGGTTTGCATGGTCGATGAAGGGTATAGGAGATTTTGAATTTGCAAAACTTGATTTAAATAAATCAACAGAAGAATTGCAAGTTAGTTTAATAGCAGGTACACCACACAATTATTTTGATAGTACGTATGCAAGTATTAAAGTACAAGATACATCAGGTAAAGTGGTATATAACAAAGAGGTTTATGGGAATACCCAACAAAATACTGAATCAAAAACAGTCCCAGTAAAAGTGGGCAATTTTATTGAACTTACACACCTAGAAGGTGCAGAGAGAGCAATATTAACAAATTTAGATAATAATAAACGCGAAAGCTTTGATAAAAAAGTAATATATGAAGTTACAAAGGATGGTTTGAAGAAAGTAAATCAAATTGTTATTCCTAAGCCGGACACAGAAGCTCCTACACAGCCACAAGGATTATATGCAAGTGATGTTACAACAAACAGTGTAGAGTTAAAATGGAACCCTTCTACAGACAATGTGGGTGTAAAAGAATATCAAGTGTTACGTGATGGACAATTGATTCATACTGTACAAGAAACAAAGTTTACTGATCAAAACCTTACAGCTAATAAAGAATATAAATATACTGTAAAGGCTGTAGATGCGGCTGGAAATATCTCGGTTCCAAGCAACATCCTTACAGTAACAACAAAGAGTCAAAATGTAACGTATGAAAAATGGGATCCCAAAAAGGCATATACAAAAGGAGATAAAGTAGAGTATCAAGGGAAATTTTATGAAGCGGTTCAAAGCTATCAAGGAAATGGAGATCCTACTTGGATATTTGCCTTGTCTTTATGGCAACCATTTAAACTAATATAAAAATCTTTTACTTAAATTTTATATATTCGTTAGTGGTCGCAAAAATATGTTTAGATTTTAGCAGAAGATTTCAAAATTGTAAGGGGAAAACTTAAAATCTATATTTAAAGTAAATGGTAGTAAAAATACCAAATCTGAATTTTATTAAGAAAGTGTACTAAAAAACTTGATTATATCAAGGGGGATATAGATTTATCACTGAGAGAAAAAAGCCCTGCACACAGGGCATCTAAAAAGATACCTTAGCAATAACGACAATTAGGGAGAAGTATTAACTAAGGTATCTGGGTGGATGGTTGCATAGTAAATATGCAATTTTGAGCATTGTTGAATGTATTGGGATATTCAACAAGTTCAGAGTAACACAAAGTTTCTGTTAATTCAGCCGGTAAATTTGTCCAAAAATACGGATCTATAAATCCACTTTTTACCTCTAGTGTGGATTTATAGATCCTAACAAACGTGTGATTCGAATTTAAAGTAATACCTTTAGAGACTTTTACTGGTCTATTATGAAAATTATACGATTTAGGGAAGTTCCTGAGCATTTCGTTAAGACTAGACCACAGGATATATATAATACTTAAATCATGAGAATCGACAATATCTATGCATATCTTGTCATAACAACAAGACTTTTTGTAACTCTTTATTAATTAGGGGAGAGGTCATGTTTGATGAGAATGATAATCTGATTAGGAGGAATAGAGGTGGAACTAACTAAATTGGAAAAGGTAATTGTTATTAGTACATTTGTTCAAGGGTTAGGTGAAGAATTCCTGGAAAATAGCAAGGAAAACCATTCTTTAAAACAACTACTTAGGGAGATAGAAAAGGTGTTTAATGATTCAACACCGGATCAAATGCGAGAAGCAGCTGAAAGTGTATTAGAAAAATTCATTTATGATTTAATAAAAGAAAACAATCTTTCACTACTAAAAAATTAATTAAGACTTAGTGCGAGAACGAGAGGGCAGTAAGGAAATGCCTATAAGGAATCGTTACCGTATCCCTATAAAAATTAATATCAAGCTTGCATAAGGAATGATATATAAAGAGTTTATTCTCTTTATATATGCCAAAAGTCAGTTACTTGTTTTCGAGAATCATGTTTTCTAACAATCTTCATTATTTTTTGCATTGTATTTGGTGATGGTACATAATCCTTGTCATTACACAGTTGGCCTAATGTATTTCTGTTTACTTTACTAGCTTTAGAAAAATCCTGAATTGAGTAATCGTAGCTAGCTAAAAATTTAGCTAGCTTTGTTCTATGTCTCCCAATACCTCTACCCCACACGCTAATCTCCTCCATAATCTTTTTTAATCATCCTTGTCCAAAATGCAAAAAACTATACGCAATTGCACAGAAAAATTTGCATATTGTACAAGCTATTCACAATAAGATGTATCAAGGTTGCTACCAAAGTAGCTATCAAGGTAACTCTATCAAACTTCTAAGTTTGTAAGCCCATGTATCATCAACATTCAAAATTCTGTTTATAAAGGGGAAATTTATATGTTAACTACATTTATCTCTTTAGGAGCTTTAGGATTAACGACAATTGGAGGGGCGCTGTTAGAAAAGCATCTTGTTAAAAACGATCATGTTGCAGCAGCAAAACTTGTAAGCGATGGAATATATCATGGAATAAGGATAGGTGGAGTTTGTTTCATTGGTTATGTATTCATTCAAATTGTGGTGATGTTTTAAGGAGGAAATTACATGGGGATTTTAAAGAATTGGCTTCATAAACAAACTTTGAAGAATCGACTTATAGAGGTGTTTGTAAAGGCAGGTTTATATGTAGATCATCAAACACGAGGTGGGAAAGTACCCATTTACCCGAAGATACATGACATTTCTTCCTCGAAAGAAAAGGTTCGATACATATTTACCATTCCAAACGGATTAGATCCGAAAACCGTTGAAAAGAAGTGGTTTTGCTTTCAACAAATATTAGGCCGTAATGTAGCAATTGAAGGTGATATTAAAAGATTTGTACTTAATGTGTTTCATTCGGATGCTGGGCTACAAGCATACAATTACAGTTATAAGAAGTGGCAGCCATTACTTATACAACATCATCTTCCTGTAATTGTAGGGCGTGATCAATTTGGAAATATGATTACGTATGACATGATTGCTTCAAACACGCCGCATCTTCTAATTGCAGGAGAGACAGGGAGCGGAAAAAGTAGTATGGTACGTGTTGTACTGTCCACACTCATTCAATATATGTCTCCTGATAAATTACATTTGTACCTAGGCGATTTGAAGAATTCCGAATTTCATTTCTTGCGAAGGGTGAAACACGTAAAAGAGGTTTGTATGGAAGAAATCGAAATGAAGATTATGCTGCAGAAAGTGTGGAAGGAAATACGCGAACGTAGAAAATTGATGGAAGAGTATGAAGTAGATCATATTGACGAATACAACAAATTAAATCCTGATAATCAGAAACCATATATCTTACTTGCTATCGACGAAGTGGTCATGTTGCAAGATGAAAAAGAATGTATGTCTATAGTTGAAAAAATATCGGCAGTCGGAAGGGCACTTGGAGTTTTTTTAATGTTAAGTATGCAACGTCCTGATGCAAAAGTGTTGGATGGTAAGTTAAAGCTCAATATGACGGTTAGAATGGGCTTTAAATGTGATAGTACAATTAACAGTAATATTATGGGTACTCCTGGTTCAGAACGCTTGGAGCAATCTGGCCAAATGATATTAAAGTTAAATGGATTAAAGAAAGTACAATCTCCTTATTTAGAATTAAGTAAAGCCAAGAAGATAGTTGAACCTTATCGCGTTCCGAAAGAGAATATAAAGTTGCAAAACCTACCACAAGAAGAAAATCAATTATTCGGGGTGTTAGATTATGAGGAATAGAGACAAAGCCATACTAAACAATTTGAAGCGTTTTAGATGTATGTCTCGTGATGACATTATTGATTTGCATTTTCAAGGATTAAAGAACGCGGTTACATGCTGTAATACGGTGATGAAGCGATTAAGAAGAGATGGTCATGTAGATGCCAATATCTCGCAACAGCCATACATTTACTTCCCTCAATCCAGCACACTTCGCAAAACTAGCCAAAAGATTCCCCACTTTCTAGGCATATTAGATGTGTATAAACAGCTTATCTATTATGAAAAACCTAAACTGTTTAAAGTGGAGCCAAAGTACGGTAAAGAATTCATGGAACCGGATGCATTTACAATTTGGCGTAGATCTCCATTTTTTATTGAAGTCCAAAGGTCAGTTTACAGCAAAAAAGTTATGCAAGATAAAATAAATAGGTATGAATTATACTTCCACAGTCAGGAATGGCATAACGAATCTTGGCAGCCAAAAGAATCTAAATTCTTTCCATCAATACTTATAATTACTGAAAAGTATTATAATATCAGCTCTTTTAGCCTACGTATTTTTCAAGCTTCTTCAATTAGTAATTTCTTGAATAGCCTTGCTGTAAAAGCACAGTAATAGTCCCTAATCAGGGATTTTTTTCTCTAAAGAGGTTTCTTAATTTAAATCTACGTTTATGAGGTCATCATTGACTGAATTAGTTCATCCAATTTAAAAGTTTTTGTAGGAATAGAAGTATTTATCGAAATCTATTTATTAACGGTTCGCCTCTCATCAATAACATATGATAATTAATATAAATCAGTATCTTTTATTTGATAGAATCACTTGATTAGGCGTTCTTAAGTAGTGTTTGTTAACCTTTAAGGAACATAGTTACTTTCAGCGCATCGTCTCTTTAGTCATCGAATCAATTCCACATACCTTTGGAAGGAGGAATATTACCTGGGATTTCGAAAAATGTTTACATATCCTTATAACAATAATTGATATCGAATGTTTTCTACCTTAAAACTAGTTAGGCGATAAAAATAACATGAATGGACATAATAAGTTTGGTAAATTCATGTATTACTTTTTTAATCACAGGTATTATATTGCTTATAAAAGGATGTGTGAGAAGTGAGAATTGGAGTAGTTAAAGAGATAAAAAAGGGAGAAGCACGTGTAGGAATGACCCCTGATAATGTTCGAAAGTTAGTTGAAGAAGGGCATCAAATCTTAGTAGAAAAAGATGCAGGTATTGGATCAGGATATACAAATGATGAATATACAGGCGCAGGTGCAAATTTAGTAGCACAAGGAGAAGCTTGGGAAGTCGACATGGTAGTTAAAGTAAAAGAACCATTACCTGAAGAATATCGTTACTTTAAAAAGGATCTTATAATCTGGGGTTTTTTACATTTGGCTGCGTCGAAAGAGTGTGTAGAAGCAATGAGAGATGCTGGTACTACTGCAATTGCAGGAGAAACAATTAGCGAAGATGGTGTTTTGATATTATTAAAGCCAATGAGTGCAATTGCTGGCCGTCGTGCTGTATTTATGGGAGCATATTATTTAGAAAAACAACATCAAGGGGAAGGGATTTTATTATCAGGTATTGAGGGAATCCCAGCCGGAAATGTAGTTATTTTAGGTGGAGGAAATGCTGCAATTAATGCATGTGATATGGCAATTGGAATTGGGTGTAGTGTTACAATCCTAGAGGTTAATCAAGAAAGAATTGCATATTTAAGAAAGCAATACGCAACAGAAGAAGTAAATATAATTGAATCTAATACTGAAAATCTAGAGCGAACGATTAAAGAAGCAGATTTATTTATTTCAACAATTTTAATACCAGGATCTCGCCCTCCTAAAATTGTTAAAGAGTATATGGTTCAATCTATGAAGCCAGGAAGTGTCATTGTGGATAT
>NZ_JBQENW010000053.1:0-15853 GCF_052044835.1 Bacillus sp. 22475
TGAAGTGACCCAATGAAATAAGACAAGGAAAAAACACCTCTTATACCGTATTTAATTTAAATACGAATATACGGAGGTGTTTCTTTTATGGGAACGAGAAAATCTTATTCAGAAGAAATTAAATGGAAAGCAATCGAACTGAAAAAACAAGGATACACAAATAAAGAAATTATGGAACAATTAGGAATTAAAAATAAAGCACAGATTAAAACTTGGATGAAGTGGCATCGTGAAGGTGAAACGTATCGTTTTAGTCGCCCTGTAGGAAAACAAAGTACGCTACAAAAGGCTAGTGAAGAAGGTATAACTGAAATCGAGAAGCTTCAGATAGAGAATCGGAAATTAAAAATGCAACTAGATATTTTAAAAAAGTACCAAGAAATCGAGAGGAGTTGGTTAAAGAAGTAGTTGTAGAAGTAGTGGAGTTAATGAAAGATGAGTACTCCATTAAAGAGATATGTATATTAATTGGTATACCTCGTTCTACTTATTATCGATGGAAAAATAAAGTGAAAGATGTAAAGGAAGCAAAATTAGAACAGGCTATTTTGACAATTTGTATGACAAATCACTTTCGATATGGACATCGCAAAGTTACTGCTTTATTGAAACGAAAATATAATTATCACCTAAATCGAAAAACTGTACAAAAAATAATGCAAAAGAAAAATTTACAATGTAGGGTTAAAAGAAAGAGAAGAACCTGGATCAATGGAGAAAGTAGAATTGTTGTAGAGAATCTCTTAAATAGAAACTTTCAAGCTAACAAGCCAAATGAAAAATGGGTTACAGACATTACATATTTGCCATTTGGTACAGAGATGTTGTATTTATCAAGTATTATGGATTTATATAACAATGAAATCATTGCATATGAAATAAGTAACAGACAAGACGTAACACTCGTCTTAAGAACAGTTGAGAAGGCGATAAAACTGCAACAAAAGACTCAAATTATACTACATAGTGATCAAGGGGCCGTGTATACCTCCTACGCTTTCCAAACGTTATCTAAAAAAAATGGCATTACCACAAGTATGTCCCGTAAAGGAAATTGTCATGATAATGCCGTAATAGAATCTTTTCATTCCTCATTGAAATCTGAATTGTTTTATTCCCAAGAAAAACAAATACATTCAACTTCTACTCTCAAACAACTCATTCACGATTACATTGAGTATTATAATACGGAACGTATTCAAGAAAAGTTAAACTACCTGTCTCCTATAGAATACAAGAAACAGGTAGCATAGGTGTTTTTTTCATGTACCAAATTCGTGGGTCAGTTCACATTCCTACCAATGAAGGGGGGGTTCTTATCGTTCGCTACGCCAACTTTCATTATGCCCAAGATTTGAATCTGTCGCTACTTGGACATCATATAACATTTCACTAAAGAAGCGTTTATCTACTTCTTTTGGTACAATGCGTCTTTCATCATCAATCTCATCGTATTCATATGAACCACGATTCACTGTACCTGCTTTATAAAATTGAATATCAAATACACATACATCTTCTTCATCTTCATAACCAATCGGCGCTCCGCTAAATGAAAGCTCTGCCCCTAATCCAGTACGAGTATCTTCTTTATAAAACGTATAATACACACCGCCATCTTGAACAGATCCACGGATCCATCCAAGCTTCGTCATCTTACCGAATAACGAACGACCATTTAGTAAAATACCACCAAATCTCTCAATAGCACTCTCATCATTCTCTTCTACTACAAACACTGGACGCTCAATTTGTAGGAACGGCTGAACAATTCCCGCACTTTCTAATTGCTCTTTCCATAATTCCTTCTCCGCCCCAGACAATTCTAACGGATGAACGAAACCAATAACAGTGCCAAATGAAAGTTCATAACTCTTCCCGTCAATTGTACAGAACACGCCACCTTCTGCATAACGGAATGCGTTCAGCAACTTCCCTTCCTTATACTCACCCCAAATAAGTGAAATAGAAAATTGCTTCATAATTGGATTATCCATAAATACAGACTTCCATGCATTATGTGACCAATAACGCTTTAACGAAAGTGCCGCTTCTAATCGTTGTTTTTGCATTGAAAGAGTAGTTCGGAGTTCCTTCTTTAAAGAGGCTAATTCTTTTTTAGCCTCTTCAGCCTTTTCTACATCATCTTTTGCATTCGGCTTTGGAAGTGACTTCATACGTTTTCCTTCCTCTGTCTCTAATTCAATTTTTGACTCTGTAGTTAAAATGGCAGTAAAACTTCGATTCCCGAAATCAATTATCTTTTCACCCTGTATAGTAAAGCCGAGGTCCGGCACCAATTGATCTTCCAGCTCTTCCTCTGTTATACCACGTGTTTTCGCAGCAAGACTTAGCGCTTCTTTTGCTGCATTACGTACTTGCTTATGTTTATATTTAAATGCTATTGCATGAATAGACATAAGTGCAAGCTTAGATGAAGACAAACCTAAAGCACGAACGGCATCCGCTGCTATCTTTCCTCTCATTTGAAGCACCCATTCATCAATTTGCTTTATAAGTATGTCGACCATTTTGTCGTCACTATACATTCCGTATAACGAAAGAATTCCACGCTTCTTCACATCTGCGTCTTGAGAAATCCATATTTGATATATTGTTTGCACACATTCTTTTAAGTCCTCTTCATTTAAAGCTCTACCAATTACTTCTGCCGTTTCTTTCTTCTCAATAACAGTATCTGAAATATACTGTTGTAAATAGGCTAACGGAATTGCAGCATCAGCAATTTCATCAGAGTCACGTAAACGGATTTGTGGCTCATCCCCAATCAATTGCAGAAGTGAATTTCTTGTTTGTTCAGTTAAAATACGTGCACATAGTTCTTCTATTTTTTCTTCCTCCGTTTGAAATAAAAACGAGAATTTTCCTGCGAAAGATTCATTTTTACTTTCTTGCAAAGCTTCCTGTACAAGTTTCGTATATTTTTCAAGCTTATACTCTATTAGTATTTTCATCACATTTTCACGAACAATCTTCTTTTTATTATGAAGTTCAACTGCTACATCTGCTGCAGCTTCAACATCTTTTGAAAGCAGTTTAACTACAGACTCACGCATTTTTTTAGATGAATCTCCTAAGCTTTTAATTAAAATTGGACGCATTTTAACCATGTTATCCTTTGCTAACTCTTCTAAAATATATGCTTTTGCCACAGCAGAATACTGATCAAACCGTTCAATTATATATGCTTGTTCTTTTACAATTACACAAACAAGCGCTTCCTTCGCCTTATTTCTCTCTTCACTGTAGCATGCAGCTTCTTCAACTGCATAAGCGATAAGCTTTTCCTTACTTAACCCATACGAAAGCAGATCTTCTAATACTTGTTTCGGTTCTACTCCTCTGACAGAACATTCGTAAAGAAGTTCGTATAAATTAACACTATCATCATCTCCAAACTGTAGTGTAAGTACAGCTTCCCTCTTCGCTACATCATCTATATCCCAAAGAAGCGCAACCTCTAACACCGGCATACCCCAATACATACTCCTATATTTCGGATTTTTAAGTATTTGCTTCATATCCTCAAGTGACAATTTCCCTAGTAAATAATCACGATATGTATCCCGCACTGTAGACAATTTTATTTGCAAAGCAGCAACAAAAAATTCTTCTCGCATTTTCCCTATATTTAGCTCATATCCTTTTTCAGCTAACGTTCGTGCGATGATGAGATAATTCATTTTACTTACATATTGCAAAGTATGTTGAATAAATTCAGGATCTTCCTCCAACATAAAGCATAGCAATTCATATTCATACGTCTTACAAAAATCCTCACTATTTAAATCATGTTGCCTTAGACGGTGCGCAAAAAATCTTTCCTTAGAAATCCAAAACTGTGTACAAAAATTTTGAATTTCTTCATATGTTTCTCTATTTATACTACCAGTTTTTTTGTAGTTTTGAGACTGACCGAGAGTATGACACATATAACGTGTTGCATAGTTTATAAAACCCCAAACATTTTTCTTCGCCAATATTTCAATATATCGCCTCGCAACATTCGAATATTTATAAACACAAAATAATAGTCGCCAAATATGTTCCGGTAAATTCCCACCTATAAATACTTCACTATCATCTTCACCTTTTAAATACCGTTTAACCGCTTCAACCTTTTCCCCTAGCAGTTTCAATATAAATTCTGTATGTTCTCCTAACCTCTCATTCAATAAAGAACTATATGTACGAAACTTTTCATAATCTACATCAAACATTACGAGAAGTAATGTTAATTGTTGCTTAGTTGGTAAAGTATGTAATTGTCCCTCTATATAGTTCGGATTCTCTTTTGTTAACTCTCTAAGAAAAACATCTGCTTCATTTACATAACTTGAAATACTGGATAAATATTTACATGCGATTGCTACAAGTTTGTCCAAAGGAAGTGCACTTTTTTCTAAATAAATCTTCATTTTAGAAAAACTGACATGCGCAAAACGGACTACAAGAACATTTAATAATTGCTCCTCGAGTATATGGTAAAATAATCGAAAAAAAATCCGGATCTTGTTTATGCACTTTCCTAAAATCGTTTATAAATCGCTCCGCAAAATCACTTCTTTTTTGATCGCGAATTGTCGTTAGTTGAATATTTTTTAAAATCTCTTCTTCTTTTGTCTGTAAATATCGTTGTGATAATTGTTTCTGTTCTTCTGTCATAATAATATATTGAAACAACTCAGATGTACTAGTAGTCAAACTTTGTACCCCCCGCATCTTTTTATCTTTTATAAAAATACCCTTATTTAATGGTAGTATAGCATAAAACCCACAAAAACGAACGTACATTCTACATTAAATTAATGTAAATTAAAATACACTACTCAACATACATTTCCTTCTCTCTAAACTTCCCATTACAGACTTCTCCCCACTAAAATCCTTTAACTTTTTGCTACACCAATTCCTCAAAATCCCCTTCACATAAGCTAACGTTTTCTTATTATTTTCAAACGCAATTTTAAGTGCCTCTAACACTTTCTCTCCAGAAAGTCTTTGTATCCAATTCTTCAATTCCTTCACAATATATGGGGATAAACTACTAATATTTTGTTCATAAAACTTATAAACTTCACTATTTGGAACGTCCTCTTCTATGGTTTCCACCTCTATCTCTTCCGCTTCTTCTTTCTCTTCAATCACTACTTGTGAACTACTATTATCCTCTTCTTTTGGCATACCAAAATGCTGCAATAATAATGGAATCTTGTATTCTTTTTCAAGACATTTACGTAAAAATATATGTATGAACTCATTACTTTTTATAGTCTTTAACTCACGTAATACGCACTTCTCCACATTCGTATTTGAAATAGGGTTATAGTGTAACCAATTTATTATGAATACCTCTTTCGTTTCCGTATCATATAAAATCTTTCCATACTCAACAAACCTGTTTAGCAACTTCTCAACAGTCTCCATACTATAACCTGTTTCAAGCTCTGCCACACGCTTCGGTAATATGTAAATACCACATTGCTTCGTTTTCGTACCAGTTAACAAATATATGTAAAAATAACGCTCCTCTGGCGTTAAATCTAATATGAATTCATCTTGCCAAAAGTTCACCTGCACATTACGGTATACCGCCATATGTTTCCCTCCACTCTTTGCTAGTAAATAGGAAAATTTTAATCCTTCATTATAAAGATAGGCATGCGGGAATGGTTTTGGCATTCGAATTACAATTTTTTTACTACTACAACGCCGGTTTCATTTTTTCGCGCTTGTTTTGTTCTTGTAGTTGTTTTTGTTTTTGTTTTTTCTTAGTGATTTATTACTTGGTAGGGGCTTATGAGGGGCTTGGAAGGGCATTCTGCATTACAATCTATGAAATACAATTTGTTCTTCCTACTAAATAGGAGCTATCCAAAATAATAATTTGGAATAGCTCCTTTCAAATTCTTCTTATTTTTTACTTCTACCAATGTCAGCTTCTACATACAATTTCTTCTGCTATTTGCGGGCAGTAAAACTCTCATTTCAAAATTCGGTAAATAAACTGCTCGATCGCAATACGAGTGGCCCTCACTGATTAAAGTTTCCTTTTATTTTTGCATTGAATCTAACATCTTCACAATAAAGGCAGCTGCCTGACCACGAGTTGCTGTACCTCGGGGATCAAACTCATTATTTCCAACACCATTAACTACCTTTAAGCTGTATAATCGTTGAACCGATTCTTTGTATGTTATTAAATGCTTATCTGTAAATGGTAATGCTACTAACTCACCTGTAATTCCTTTGTATCGTAATGCTTTGTCAATCATAATAGATACTTCTTCACGAGTAATTGGTGAGTTAGGATCAAAAATCCCTTCACCACGACCATTAATAATTCCTGCACTTGCACAACGTTTAATACCGTCATGAAGTGATGGGTGTGCCTCATTAATATCTACAAATGACTTATTTCCCTCTGGTAGTTTAAGAGCATTCGAGATTAATTTCGCAAACTCCGCTCTCGTTACATTTCGATATGGCGCAAATACACCATTGCCTTCGCCTTGCATAATACCTAGACTGTTTAATTTACGAATATGCCCTTCAAACCAGCCACCTGTAATATCATCTTTTGGTTTTTGTACTTCTTCCTTTGGTACATTGTAGTTAATTTTAATCCAACTTGGGTCATAGAAAATCCATTCTCCATTACCTACTTTATACCAACCATTTTTAACCGCTAATACTTTGTAACGATCTCCGTTTGAAGCTTTACGTACAACACGATGTTCAATACCCGCATCACTACGTACATTGATGCCACTACCATTTACCACTAGTTCCATGCTAGGTTCAGCTGGATTATTTTCATTTGGATTAAATGAGTCATTTTTATCTTGTAAAGGCGTATCAATCTGTGCATTTATATTTGCATACCACTGAATTCCTTGTACGAAACCAGCCCAATTACCACGTGAAATTAAAATGTCAGGACATTTTTTCCCGCTCCATTGTTGATGCTTGTAAATATGATCTGCACCAATTCCTTCTTTGTTCATTAAATAACCTGCAAGTCGTTTTGCATTTTCTAACGCTTTATTGTAATCACCGTCTTGGTTAACCGCAATCTCGATACCGATAGACTCCCTGTTTCCTGAACCATCCCCATCTCCTGCATGCCAACCATTTTCGTTTGTTGGTAAGTGTTGATAAATTTGTTTATCATCTACAGTAAAATGCCATGAAGCTGTTCGGAAAGTGCCTTCAGTTGCTTGCTTGTATAAATATTTCGCATGATTTTCAGCATTAGCACCAGCGGCTGTATTTGCGGTCTCATGAATTGTAATGTAACGTGCTTTCATCGGATTTGCAGGACGAATATCAGGATTTCCTGCTGGAACAATCCACTCCACAAATGGAACTCCTGCAAGTGTTCCATATTTCTTCGTACTCTGTGCACTATATTGAATACCTCTTGGCTTTGCAACAGGTTTCATTTGACGATCAGATCCATCATTTCGACCATCTACAGATTCAAATGCCTTTTCAATATTTGAAATAGCTTCCTTTTCTGCTACTTGTCCCTTCTTAGCATCTTGCATTTTGTTTAATTCTTCTGTTTCATCATGTTTATGCTTATATTCTTCTAAAAGAATTTTTTCATTTTCAGATACTTCTGCTTCGTTAATTTGTACATGATCAGGAACTTCCAACTTGAAATTAGAATAATTTAATCCGCTCGTTCCATGTTCTCCTTCAGCAATATTTAGTTGATCAGTTTGAGATTTGTTTATCTCTTCTGCTGATGCTGATAAAGGTACACTCCCTAAAATCACTAGACTTGTTGATAGTGCGATTACTTGTTGTTTGATTGTCTTATTCATTATTATAAATAGATATACACACATTCTCGCCGTGTATATATCTCAACCTCCTTTTGTTGTCACATTAATTTTAAAAATACGAATCTACTATGTACTTCTAATATATTTTCTTTTTATTTATATATTTAAATTATATTATTTTATGCCCGTTAAGAAAATATTTATATGTCATCCCTACAAATGAATTTCATCTAACATACTTTTTACAAAATCCGTCAACAAAAATTATTTTACAACTAATTACCAATACCGTCAAAAGCATTTTCAACAATCCACACTTTAATAGTTATAGTAAATGTTATTTCTTTCACATTATATACTATTGAATTCCCCTATCAAATTTCTACTTCTCAAAAATAGATTATAATACCCTGTACTAATTCTTCACTAAGAAGAAACTTTACAATTTTGCTATAAATACAAACATATATAACTTTCCACAGCAAGAGTGTATACAATCACCAGCGGATAGCATTTATTTTGAAGAACTAGAAGATACTTGGGAAAATTATTTCAAATTAAAAGAAGTTATTGATAATAGCTATAATTTTTAGAAAGACAACTTACACAATATATAATTATAACAAGTCGATTTCTTATTTTAATAAGGAATCGACTTTCTTACTATCTAATTTACTGATTAACATCCACTCTAAAATTATTTTACTAAAGATACTATTATAGATACCGAATTATCTATAACGGAACGTTTTGGGCGTGATTTCATTAACACTGTTAATCCAATTAGGGACGTGACTAATGTTTGCGCTAATGCTTTTGCGTTCAAATCACTTTGTAGTTCTCCTGATCGAATTCCCTTCATAATTAATTCTTGAAAAATAACTGCAAGATACATTTGATGTTCTCTAGTCAGTACTTCAAACTTTTCATTATGAGGAGCAAGCTCAACCATTGTGTTAATACAAAAACAGCCTTTACTGAACTCTTTTTTATATTCCTCTTCCACCATGTTTTCAAAAAACATCCGAATTGCTTCTTTTACAGATTGTTCGTTTTGAAGTTTTGTTCGTATACGAGCCGCATGTAAATTTGTGTATCTCCTTAATGCCGCTTCAAATAAACCCTCTTTATCACCAAAGGCTGAATATAAACTCGGTTTTTGTATTTCCATTTTAGCAGTTAGATCACTTAATGAAGTAGCAGCGTATCCTTTCTCCCAAAAAAGTTGCATAGCAGCATCCAAAGCTTTTTCTTCATCAAATTCGCGTAGTCTAGCCATTTAAAATATCCCCTTCCTCTACATTTTTAGATTATAAACCAACAATTTATGTACCAATCAGTATATTATATATCGTATTAAATTATAAACGATGTGTCAAAAAAACAGAATTAACTCAAAATAAACTTGACATATACATTTACTCAAGATTATATTTTACTTACAAATAACATACCGTTCGGTACGTTATTTTTTCTAATACAAAAGGAGCTGATTTTATGAATAGCAAAGAAAAGATGATGACCACTCTAAAACATAATCATCCCCAGTTACATTCACCTATTAGCGCAAACATGTCCCGCTATATGACCCTATTATTCGCAATAGCTTGCGGGATGGCGGTGGCAAATATATATTTAGCTCATCCACTACTTGATTCTTTATCAAATGAATTTAAGATTAGTCATTCAACTATCGGTATTGTGATTACTATTACTCAAGTTTGTTATGCAA
Organism: Bacillus sp. 22475; assembly: GCF_052044835.1. NCBI lineage: Bacteria > Bacillati > Bacillota > Bacilli > Caryophanales > Bacillaceae > Bacillus > Bacillus sp. 22475. The sequence continues at coordinate 9,547 of NZ_JBQENW010000053.1, forward strand.
TCGGATTACTTTTATTAGTTCCACTTGGTGACTTATTAAACCAAAAAAGACTTATTATTGTTCAAATGCTTTTATCCGTTATCGCTTTAATTGTAATTGGGGTCGCTCCCTCGGCCATCGTACTTTTTATAGGTATGGCCTTAGTAGGAATTCTTGCAACAGTTACACAAACACTCGTCGCATACGCATCAATTTTAGCGAATCCAGCAGAACGTGGACGTATAGTAGGTTTCGTTACAAGCGGCGTTGTAATCGGTATTCTCCTTGCGCGTACATTTGCAGGCGCATTAACAGATTTAGCTGGGTGGCGGTCCGTTTATCTCACCTCCGCTACACTTATACTATTCGTAACTGTTTTGTTATATCGTAATTTACCTACTCTCGAACAGAACAGAATGACAACTATACCTTACCGGAAGTTAATACGTTCTGTACTCTTATTATTTGTAGAAGAACGACTCTTACGCATTCGCGGAATATTAGCATTGCTCATTTTCACTTCATTCAGTATTTTATGGACTTCTTTAGTATTACCTCTAAGTGCTACACCACATAATCTTTCACATACAGCTATTGGTGCGTTCGGCCTTGCTGGAGTTGCAGGTGCATTAGCTGCTACTAAAGCTGGACAATTAGCTGATAAAGGATTAGGACAAAGAACAACTGGCATAGCTTTATCTTTATTAGTACTTTCATGGCTCCTAATTAAATCTATTAATCACTCTCTATTATTACTAATTTTCGGCATTATCCTCTTAGATTTAGCGGTGCAAGCTGTACATGTCACCAATCAAAGTATGCTGTTCACAGTGCGTCCCGAAGCAAGAAGTCGCCTTACTGCCAGTTACATGATTTTTTATTCTATCGGTAGTGCAACAGGTGCAATTCTTTCAACAAATACGTATGAAAAATATGGTTGGGATGGCGTATGCATATTAGGTGTATCTGTTAGTGCTTGTGCTCTTTTATTTTGGACAATAACCTTACGGCAATCATCACAACTAAAAGAAGAATAATTCATTTGTATATTTTTCTACAAGACTATAGAATAGCATTTATTTTTCAAAATAAATCAACGGCATTTTCATATAAAAAATGCCGTTGATTCCAAACTTTTATGTATGCGATTCGCCATTTCATGATAATAGATCAATATACTAGCGAAATACATCTATTACAAATTACCTTTAACTTGTCCGACAATTTCGTTTATCGTATTTTGATCAAACTTATCACTAATTTCGTATGGCTCACGATCTCCTACGAATTGCACGCCTACGATATCATTGCGATCCTTACCGTATTGCACTTCAATGATAGATCCACGCTCTATTTGTTTCCAAATGAGGCCTGCTTCATCTTTATTATCTAAAATAATGCAGTCTTCAATATTTTCATCAATCCCAATTAACTTGTTATCATCTATATATCCAATCTCGTATTGTTGCCGTTCTTTCGCTTTTCCGCTTACTAATATACCTTTGCTACCATATGAGTAATCCGTATAGTCCTTTTTCTCCTTTTGTACCCCTTTCGGCTTTTGTGCTTCAGTTTTTTCAGCAGCTCCACAACCTGTAATAAGACTGATTGGCATAACCATAGTTAATACTACTCTAGTAAATTTCTTTATCATTTATAACTAACCTCACATACTTAATTTAAAATGCTATTTATTTCCTTATTATAAAATAACATGATAATACAGAGAAAGAGCCAAAGATAAAATATTATTTACATCCGTATTGTCCCTCCCTTTACATTAATATAGTATCCTCATAAGTATGAATAGCTAGGCTTTCAAAATTAATACGGGAATATTATAGAAAGTAGACATCCTACTCACATACGATTAGTATTAGAATTGAAAATATATAAACTAGATGATTACTTATATTAAGGAAGGAAGTGCACAGCTATGGATTTTAAAACAGTCATGCAAGAGCTTGAAGCCCTTGGTAAGGAAAGAACGAAAAAAACATACATCTCTAACGGTGCACACGAGCCGGTTTTTGGCGTAGCTACAGGTGCTATGAAACCAATCGCTAAGAAAATAAAAGTAAATCAAGAGTTAGCTGAGGAAATTTATGCCACAGGTAACTACGATGCTATGTACTTTGCAGGCATTATTGCAGATCCAAAAGCTATGAATGAGTCTGATTTTGATCGCTGGATGGACGGGGCATATTTTTATATGCTATCTGATTATGTGGTAGCAGTAACTTTATCGGAGTCAACTATCGCCCAAGACGTTGCTGATAAATGGATTGCAAGTGGGGATGAGCTACGAATGTCAGCAGGCTGGAGTTGCTACTGCTGGCTTTTAGGAAATCGCAAAGACAATGAATTTGTTGAAAGCAAAATTTTCGATATGCTTGAAATTGTAAAAAATACAATTCATGATGCACCAGAACGAACAAAATCTGCTATGAATAATTTTATAAATACTGTAGCAATTTCATATGTGCCACTACACGAAAAAGCAGTCGAGACTGCAAAAGAAGTTGGTATAGTTGAAGTAAAACGTGATAATAAAAAAAGCAGTTTGTTAAATGCTTCCGAAAGTATTCAAAAAGAAGTCGATAGAGGAAGAGTTGGTTTCAAACGTAAATATGTTAGATGTTAGATTATTAAAAAAGGTGTCAATCAAGAAAGATTGGCACCTTTTTTTAATGTAGAAGTAGAAAATGAACTACCTCCCTAAAAATCATTCATTTCCCTCTTTACAACTTATATGTTAGAAATTTCTTCTTTCACTTTATACACCCTATCTCTTTTCTCATCGTTTTTAACAAAAGTAAGCTTTCCTTCTATAACAAAACCTTCCAATGCTAAGCATACTTGTCCATATGCTTTTGGCTTATTCGTTGTAAATCTTTCATCTGATATTTTACCAGATCGTATTAATTGTTCGCATAGCTCCAGTGCACTTATTTCTTCAGAATCCATTAATTCCAATATATCTTTTTGCAATGCTGATAAAGGTGCAGGTATTTCGGCTACCTCTACCTTTTCTTTTTTATCTTCTTTTTCGTCTTCAAATAAATCTTCAAATGAAATTTGATTCATTACATCTTTTCCTTTCTCATAACGAATTTGCTTAACATGAACTGAACCCTATATGTACTAGAACTTTTACATTTAGTTATTGTTATGTAGTCCTTACCTCTTTACATAGATTTTATAACTCATGTACATTATTTTAAGTAGTATATTTCCATTATACCAAATATACGTTCTGTCATCTATTGTAGAATTCGTTATTACTGAACTGAAATCAATAGTGAATATCCGGTGCACAAATCATGCAAACAAAAAAATGCTAATCGCATTGTTTGAACTACTTCCACATGTCTATCAAGCTAAGAAAAACGAACATCCAAAATAAAAAAGCGAGGTTACTATTGTAGTACCTGAAAAGCAGGCAGTCTTTAAGGCTTAGTTAAGTAAGTATTCTATGTTGTGAATGAAAAAGGATCTGATATGAATATCAGATCCTTTTTCATTGCTTCTTTTATAAATGTAACTTTTTTATACATACATCGTTTCACACGATAACTGGTTCATACGTGCTTACATTATCATACACTGTTTTCGCAATTCTAGGAGGAAGATTAACACACCCTCCAAATCTGACTTTTTAATAGAATCAAAGTGTATTTTTACTTACCAGACTTAATTTTTTCGTTATATTCTTCTAAAGTTAACCCTTTTTCTTTTAGATAAACAGCAACTTCTTTCCCTACATAACGATAGTGCCATGGCTCATACTTAATGCCAGTAATATTCTCTTTATCTTTTGGATAGCGGAGAGTAAATCCATATTCTGCAGCATTCTTATCTAACCATTTGAATGCATCGGTAGTTTCAAATTTTGCATTTAAATCTTCTACAGTATTCTGCCATTCAACTGAAATAATGTCTAACGCTAATCCAGTATGATGTTCACTTGCACCAGGATACTGAAGATATTCCAATGCCTTAGCACTAGCCTCTTTATCCGACAAACCTTGAGATTTATAGCTTTTAACTGAAGCATCATAATACGTTTGTTGTAATTTTATAGCTCGATAACCTGATCTTAAATAAAGATTGATTCCCTCTTTTTTTGCAGCCGCTACCATATCCTGATAGGAAGTTGCAATTCTACTATCTATTTTCATATTCGGCTTAGCATTTTGGGTAATACTTGTTAATTCAATTCCTAGTTCCTTTGATAACATATGCTCTCTATTTACAAGAATAATTCTCCAATCATTAGGATCAGAGATAGGTAAAACATCTTTTTTATTCGCATGTATCTCTTTTTTATTTTTATCGTTATTATTAGTAGTTTCCTGAGATGTTTGCTTTCCACTACAAGCAGCAAGACTCCATCCCATTGCCAATACCAATGCTAAAATTATAAATTTTTTAATTGTATCTCATTCCCTTTTTGTTTATTAGTCTTTATACCAATTTCCCAACACGTCTCTAGGAATCTCCTTGAAATCCTTCAAAGAAACGGGGCCGACAAATTTTTTAATTCCATGTTTTTTAGAATCTTCATCCGAATAATCTTTTAAAAATTGAATTTTAAATTGTTTCTTACCATCAGCGTAGTCGGTTACTGTCGGTACGATTGCCGCTTGTCGTATACCAAAAGTTTTATCTTCATACTCAACAAATTGTACATAAGATAATCCTCCAACCAATGTTTCTAATTTTTCTTGTGCAGAAATAAGATTTCCAAGAGAATAATAGATTAGCGTTTCATGTCCATCTTTATTTTGTTTCCACTCAATTGGTTGAATTACATGTGGATGATTTCCAATTACTACATCTACACCTAAATCTGTTAAATATTGAGCAACTTCTTTTTGTTGCTTTGAAGGTGTTGAGGTATATTCTACTCCCCAATGCACCATAACAATCACCATATCAGAGCTACTCTTTGCCTTTTCCACATCATTTTGTATCGCTTTTTTATCAATTAAATTTAAAGCCCAAGACTTATCAGCCGGAATTTTAATTCCATTCGTACCATATGTATAATTTAGTAACGCAAAGCGAATACCATTTTTTGTAATCGTTTTTATTTCATTACGCTCGTTTTGACTCTCATTAATGCCTACTGGGATAACATCCGGATATTTCTTCCAGTATTCTCTTGTATTCGCAACACCTTTAATACCCATATCCATAGCATGATTTGTCGCTTGAGTCACTATATTGAATCCAGTGTCCACTAAAGATTGGCCTACTTCTTCAGGTGTATTGAAAGTCGGATATCCCTGTACTTTTAAATTATTTCCTGCAATTGGAGTCTCCTGGTTCACGATAGCAAGATCACTTGATTTAACAGCTTTTTTGATATTTTCATAAATATAGTTATAATCATATGAACCGTCTTTTTGTTTGCCATCTTTAATTACTGCGTCATGATATAAATTATCACCCGTTGCTATTAAATTCACAACCGATTTTACTTTTTTATCTTCCGTAAAATTAGGAGACTGTTGGATAGGACTCTTCTCTACCCAATTTGGTGCTTTTAATGATGTATCTATATTAGATTCAGCCGGTGGTAATGAAGCTTTAGATGTCTTAACATCTGTATTACCACAAGCAGTTAAAAGCACTAAAAAAATAAGACATAATAAAAAAAACTTTTTACTTCTCTGTAAAGTATCTAACATGTGATCCTCTTTTCTGTTTTATTACTTATAACCAGTTCTAACAAATCAGTCTTTAAAACAACGTATTTTGGTTTTACCCTTAATTATGGAAGGACACTCTGTTACATCTGCTTCGGAATATACAGATAATCATTTTCCATTCTCTAGCAATCTATCAATTCCATCAGGATGTCGACTAGTTTCATATACCTGTTCCAATTGCAGTAACTCGTTTAATCTAAACAAGATAGAAGAATAGTTCATATAGCCTCTTCTCTTGCTTTACGTTTGTGAGTGGCTCCAAAAAGAGGGGATCGTTGCTGTACCCCCTTTAAATATTATGGAATCATTGTAACTAATTTCTTTACGTTAAGCGACAAACATTATACCGATAACAATAAGTAAGACCCAAGAACTTATTTTACCAATATACAAAAAAAGTAGCAATCTTTTGCCCCATATAAAGAAGCCAATTAGGAGAAATGAAAGGGAGATTCATTTTAATTAATTCCTTCCTTCACTGATTAATAAAAAAAACAAGCCACCCAGCTATATTGAAGTGACCCCCGAAAGTTAGACAGGTCGTTTCATTAGGCAGCCTCTAGGGTATGAGCCCGGTATTGTACTGGGCTCATACCCTTTAATTTTGCCTT
>NZ_JBQENW010000054.1:0-15797 GCF_052044835.1 Bacillus sp. 22475
CCTGTCCCCGCAACCAAATGGTCCCGTGGTGTAGTGGTTAACATGCCTGCCTGTCACGCAGGAGATCGCCGGTTCGACCCCGGTCGGGACCGCCATTTTATATAAAGAAAAGAACGAAACAAATTGTTTCGTATTTTTTTATTTGTTTTAACAAAAAACTAATAAAGACAGTCAAACTATCCTTAGGACAACTCCTAAGGACTTTTTTATATATTCAAAACCTGTATAATAAAGAGCAGAGAACATTGTGAGTAAAGTAGGTGAAGTCTGTGAGCAAATATGAAGTAACAACAAAATCTTCTGCGGAAACACAAAGGTTATCAGAAAAACTAGGTGAACTCGTAGAGGCACAAGATGTAATTATTTTAGAAGGAGATCTTGGAGCTGGTAAGACGACTTTTACAAAGGGACTAGCAAAAGGTCTTGGAGTGAAAAGAGTTGTAAATAGTCCTACCTTTAATATTATTAAAGAATATAAAGGAAGATTACCGCTATATCATATGGACGTGTATCGCTTAGCAGAAAGCGAAGAGGACTTAGGCTTTGATGAGTATTTCTACGGTGAAGGAATTACGGTAGTGGAATGGGCTCATTTAATAGAAGCATATTTACCGAATGAAAAGTTACAAATTAGTTTATTCCATGCGGGAGATGACACAAGAAAAATTATACTCGAGCCAATTGGAGATCGCTATATTAGATTATGTGAGGAGCTATTACAAGATGAAAGTACTAGCAATTGATACTTCAAATTACGTAATGGGTGTATCCCTTATTGAGGAAGGAAACGTGATTGGGGAAATCATTACAAATTTGACGAAAAACCATTCTGTACGTCTTATGCCAGCTGTAGAGCAACTGTTAAAAGAATGTGGTGTAAAACCGAAGGAATTAACTAAAATCGTAGTAGCTGCTGGACCTGGATCATATACAGGTGTTCGCATAGGCGTGACAGCGGCAAAAACATTAGCTTGGTCACTTCAAATACCAATTGTAGGTGTATCAAGTTTAGAGGTAGTAGCTGCAAACGGTGCTAACTTTAATGCATTAATTTGTCCTTTATTTGATGGAAGACGTGGGCAAATCTATACTGGATTATATACATATGAAGGAGAGCAGTTAACTTCAATAGAAGAAGACCGAATTATTCTTATTGTGGACTGGTTGCAAATGTTAAAAGATAAAGGACAGCCTGTTTTATTTATCGGTAATGATGTTAAATTGCATAAAGAAATAATTATAGAACATTTAGGTGATCAAGCTGTATTCGCTTCGTTTACTAAAAATAATCCAAGACCAAGTGAGCTAGCATTCTTAGGGTTACAAAAAGAAGAACAAGATGTGCATACGTTTGTTCCGAGCTATCTTCGTTTAGCTGAAGCTGAAACAAAGTGGTTAGAAAGTCAAAACAAGTAGGGGCCTTGTAGAAGATGGATATGATATTTAGAAAGATGGAACTTGATGATATTGCTCAAATTGTAGCTATTGAAGAAGTGTCTTTTTCAACTCCTTGGACTGCAGATGCCTTTCACCGTGAATTAACGATGAATGAACATGCACATTATATTGTGTTAGAAAAAGATGGTCGTGTAATCGGATATTGTGGATTGTGGATAATTATTGATGAATCACATATAACAAATATAGCTATTTTGCCAGAATACCGAGGTCAAAAATTAGGAGATGCCTTATTGAAAGCAGTTATTTCAGAAGCGAAAGAACTAGGGGTAAAAACAATGACGCTTGAAGTACGTGTATCAAATGAAGTAGCAAAGCAGTTGTACAAAAAATACGGATTTCAAAATGGTGGAATTCGTAAACGATACTATGCAGACAATCAGGAAGATGGTCTTGTAATGTGGGTGAATATATAATGGAAAAAAATACGATTATACTTGGGATTGAAACAAGCTGTGATGAAACAGCGGTAGCGGTTGTTAAAAATGGAACGGAAATTATTGCGAATGTCGTTGCATCACAAATCGAAAGTCATAAACGTTTTGGCGGGGTTGTACCAGAGATTGCATCCCGTCATCATGTAGAAGAAATTACAGTTGTATTAGAAGAAGCTTTAAAAGAAGCAAATATCACATTTGATGATATTGATGCAATTGCTGTAACAGAAGGGCCTGGTTTAGTAGGAGCACTTCTAATCGGAGTAAATGCAGCGAAGGCAGTAGCTTTTGCACATGATATTCCGCTAGTCGGTGTTCATCATATTGCTGGCCATATTTATGCGAACCGTTTAGTAAAAGAAGTTCAATTTCCGTTATTATCACTTGTTGTATCTGGTGGGCATACAGAACTTGTTTATATGAAAGAACATGGTTCATTTGAAGTAATTGGTGAAACGCGAGATGATGCAGCGGGAGAAGCATATGATAAAGTAGCTCGTACGTTATCTATGCCATATCCAGGTGGTCCTCATATTGATCGTCTTGCACATGAAGGAGAACCAACAATTGATTTGCCTCGTGCATGGCTAGAACCGAATTCATATGATTTTAGCTTTAGTGGATTGAAATCAGCAGTTATCAACACTGTGCATAACGCGAAACAACGTGGTATAGAAATTAAACCAGAAGATTTAGCGGCAAGTTTCCAAGAAAGTGTAATAGATGTACTTGTAACGAAAGCAGCTCGTGCAGCAGAGGCTTATAATGTAAAGCAATTACTTCTTGCTGGTGGAGTAGCTGCTAATAAAGGACTTCGTGCGCGATTAGAAGAAGAATTTGCACAAAAAGAAAACATTGAACTAATTATTCCACCGCTATCTTTATGCACAGATAATGCAGCAATGATTGCAGCGGCAGGGACAATTGCTTATGAACAAGGCAAGCGTGCAACATTAGCCTTAAATGCGAATCCAGGATTAGATATTGAAGCATAGTTATGCACATAATTAACCACAGCTTGTGGATAAAACCCATATTATCTGTTGATAATGTGGGTTTTGTTGTGTATATAAAGTGTTGATATCTTTTTTGTTAGTTGTGGATAATGTGGAAAAGTTGTTTTGATAGCTATTTTATAAAGGTGGATATGTGTATAAGTTTGTGGATAAGCTAGATGAAGTCTGACCTTTGAATATATTGTTTTTCGGGAAATAAAAAGTAAGAAGATATCCCTGAAAAACATTTTGAAATATCCTTCTATTATAGAGGGTGCTGATATTGTCAATCCTTGTCGGTAAAACGATATTTCATGTCGAATCGTTTATATATATAGGGTTACGATAGATGTATTTGAAAAATGGTTGATATATTCCGAGTTACCATGGATATATTCAAAAAATTATTTATGTACTTAAAGAAAAAAGATGTCACATAGTCAAAAATCATGACTGATGAGACATCTTCCTTATTTAAATACTCTTATACATGCAGCTCTTCCCACTCTGCCATACAAGTTTCAAGTTGTTCTTGTAGCGTTTGTTTTTTAGTTGTAATTTCACTCGCTTTTTCATAATCTGCATATATTTCTGGTAAGCAAAGTTGATCTTCTAACGTAGCAATTTCTTCTTCTAAGTTTACGATGTTTTGTTCTAGTTCTTCAATTTTTCGAGTGCGTTGACGTTCTAATTGTTTACGCTCTTTTTCTTCGAGATAATTTAATTTTTCTTGAGCTACAGTTTTTTGAACAGGTGCCTGATTTTCTTGCTGTTCAAGTTGTTCAAATGCTGCGCGTTCAATCATTTCATTTTTCTTCTCCACATAGTAATCGTAATCCCCTAAATATTCCTGTGCACCTTCTGTTGATAACTCAACCACAGTCGTTGTTACACGGTTAATGAAGTAGCGATCATGTGAGACAAATAGAAGAGTCCCTGGATAATCAATTAAAGCATTCTCTAAAATCTCTTTACTATTTAAATCAAGGTGGTTCGTAGGCTCATCCAGAATTAATAAATTTGACTTTTGCATCATAAGTTTCGCAAGAGCTAATCGAGCTTTTTGTCCACCACTAAGGGAAGATACTGGTTTCAGTACATCATCTCCTGTAAATAAAAAGTTCCCGAGTATAGTACGGATTTCTTTTTCAGGTTGCAGTGGATATTCATCCCATAGTTCATTTAAAACCCGTTTAGAAGATGTTAAGTTTGCTTGTTCTTGATCATAATAACCAACAGATACATTTGATCCGAAAGAAACATCACCATTTAATAGTGGTAACTTATTCACAATAGATTTTAATAATGTGGATTTCCCAATTCCGTTTGGACCAACTAAAGCAACACTATCTCCGCGAGTTAAGCGCATAGTTACGTTTTCAATTATAGGGTCCTCATCATAGCCAATGGTTGCATCCTTTACTTGTAAAACATCATTTCCACTTTGCTTTTCAATATCGAAGTGGAATGATGCTGACTTAGAATCCCCTAATGGTCTCGTTAATAATTCCATTCTGTCTAGTTGTTTACGGCGACTTTGAGCACGTTTCGTTGTAGAGGCGCGAGCTATATTCTTTTGAACGAAGTCCTCAAGTTTTGCGATTTCATCTTGTTGTTTTTCGTAACGTTTCATTTCTTGCTCATATAATGCTGATTTTAAGTCTAAATATTTACTGTAGTTACCAACAAATCGTCTGCTTTCTTTATTCGAAATTTCATATACTTGTGTAACAAGTTTGTCTAAGAAATAACGGTCATGTGAAACGATTAATATTGCGCCAGGATAACCTTGTAAATATTGCTCAAGCCATGTTAATGTTTCGATGTCTAAATGGTTTGTAGGCTCGTCCAAAATAAGTAAGTCTGGTTTTGTTAATAATAATTTTCCGAGAGCTAATCTTGTTTTTTGCCCACCGCTTAAAGTAGAAATCGTCGTCTGGTGCGTTTCAACTGGGAAGCCAAGGCCGCTTAAAATGGAGCGAATATCCGCTTCATATTGATATCCACCTTGATCTTTATAATTGAGTTGCAATTGGTCATAATCAGCTAACAATCTTTCATATATAGCTTCGTTTGAAAAGTTTTCTTCTTTTCCCATTTCTTGCTCAAGCCTTCGAAGTTTTGTCTCCATTTGCTGTAAGTGGGTAAAGACGGTTAGCATTTCATCCCAAATTGTTAAAGACGTTTCTAGGCCGGTATTTTGAGCTAAATACCCGATTGAGACATCTTTCGGTTTTATAATTTCGCCACCATCATGTGATAATTCACCAGCGATAATTTTTAATAATGTAGATTTTCCAGCTCCATTCCTTCCAACTAATGCGATACGATCTTTTGTTTGTACTTCCAATTTTATGTTTGCAAGAATTGTTTCTGCACCGTATAATTTCGAAAGTCCATTTACTTGTAATAAAATCAATGTTTTCACCTCAAATAATTTCTTAACTTTGCCATGTTTATATTTCTCAATCATACTAAAAATAGTGTATAGTTTAAAATAAGAGAGAATACTTCTTCTCTTTATTATACAAGGAATTTAATGAGTGCTAAACTTCTGTATTTGATTAAAGTATATGAATAAAGATAGGAAGAGAGGAGAGGTCATATGGATCAGCAAAAGATTCCACAAGCCACTGCTAAAAGATTGCCTCTATACTATCGATTTATCCAAAACTTATCTCTTTCTGGTAAGCAGCGTGTTTCATCGGCCGAATTGAGTGAAGCGGTAAAAGTAGATTCCGCAACAATACGAAGAGATTTTTCGTATTTTGGAGCGTTAGGGAAAAAGGGATATGGATATAACGTAAATTATTTATTATCATTTTTCCGCGAAACACTTGATCAAGATGATATAACGCGTGTAGCACTTATTGGAGTAGGTAATTTAGGGACCGCTTTCTTACATTATAATTTCACGAAAAACAATAATACAAAAATTGAAATGGCATTTGATGTTAGTGAAGAGAAAGTTGGAACAGAAATCGGGGGCATTCCTGTATACCATTTAGATGAATTAGAAGAGAGATTATCAAATGATATACAAGTGGCAATATTAACAGTACCGGCTACAGTAGCACAAGCTGTAGCAGATAGATTAGCTGAAACGAGCGTGCATGGTATTTTGAATTTCACACCAGCGCGATTAAACGTATCAGAGAATATTAGAATTCATCATATTGATTTAGCTGTAGAGTTACAAACATTAGTTTACTTTTTGAAAAACTATCCACAATAAAACGCAGAGGAAGCGACCTCTGCGTTTTATTATTGTTTCTTCTTTGTGAATTTAACTAATATAAGGCGAAGTGCCAAATTAAAATCAATTGTTGCCATAACTGCAAATAGTATTGTCCACATATTCCAGATTGTATCTGTCACGTTCGTAATGGCGAAGCGTGTAAAGATACATCCAAGAAGGAAGTATAGTGCAGCCATGAACAATGGTGAGTTTCTCATACAAAAAATCCTCCGATAAAGCCTTGCATTTTTTCAGCTTCTTTAATCATTTCTTGAATTTGCTCATTGCTCATAAAAATTTGCCCAATAGCGACTAATGTATTCATCGCAACATGAGCTGCAATCGGAACGATAATACGTTTCGTCTTCACATATAAGAAGGCGAATACGAGCCCCATAGCAGTGTATACCAATAAGTGAGTAAAATCAAAATGAATTGCTGCGAATACAAGCGAACTAATGATAGCTGCGATAAAGAAGTTAAACTTCTTATAAAGTGTACCAAATAAAATTTTTCTAAATACGATTTCTTCTAAGATAGGTCCAATTATAGATACAACAATAAGGAACCAAGGTATCGTTCTTGCGATGTCCATCAGTCTGTCTGTATTCTCAGATCCACGTGGAACCCCAAATACATACATTTCAATCATACCTGCAATGGATTGTGAGATGATTGCTAAGAAGAACCCGATGAAAATCCATCCAATAGTAGCTGGAACAGAAGAGCGCATTGGATCTAAATGCCTGTCACGAATATCTGTTCTAAGTAACCAAAGCACGATACATAATGCAATAAAGAAGCTAATGATTGCCCAGTGTCCCGTTATAATTTGTCCTTTTTCTTCAATGGTAAATCCTCTATTATCATAGAGTCCTGTTTTTAGGAGAAGTGGTAATCCAACAACGCCAGATAACTGCATTAAAATGTATGTAACGATAATCCACCAGTATTGTTTCTTCAAATGGTTTAACCATCCTTTCTAACTCTAGTGTATGAGATGAGGTAGGATAACATGTAAATATGTTATCTACGATATAAACTTTCATCCGAATTATGATTTTTTTGTAAATACATATTTGAAATTGAAGTAAGAGACAGGAAAAAGTTGTGCGTTTAGCGAAAACAACTTAGGGTGTCTTTCATATTGTAACATACGAGTAGGGGAAACAACGATTCATATAGTAAAGGCAGTATTCTATATAGAAAGTTTATATAGTAATTTGCGAAAAAATTATGATTTTTTTACTTGCAAAAGAAATTGAGATTATTTATTATTATAAGTGTGTTAGCACTCGGATGACTTGAGTGCTAATAAATAAAATTTACATAACAAAATGAGGAGGTTATTGTTCATGCTAAAGCCATTAGGTGATCGCGTTGTAATTGAGCTTGTTCAAGCAGAAGAAAAAACAGCAAGTGGTATCGTATTACCAGATACCGCAAAAGAAAAACCACAAGAGGGTAAAGTTGTTGCAGTAGGTACTGGTCGAGTGCTTGAAAATGGTGAGCGTGTTGCTTTAGAGGTAGCAGCAGGTGATCTTATCATCTTCTCAAAATATGCAGGTACTGAAGTGAAATATGAAGGTACAGACTACTTGATTTTACGTGAAAGTGACATTTTAGCAGTTATCGGTTAATTATATAAATCTTAAAAAATCCAAGGGGGTCAATTATTATGGCGAAAGATATTAAATTTAGTGAAGAAGCACGTCGTTCGATGCTTCGCGGTGTCGACACTCTTGCAAACGCAGTAAAAGTAACACTTGGACCAAAAGGTCGTAACGTTGTACTTGAGAAAAAATTCGGTTCACCACTTATTACAAATGATGGTGTAACAATCGCAAAAGAAATCGAATTAGAAGATGCATTCGAAAACATGGGTGCAAAATTAGTAGCAGAAGTTGCTAGCAAAACAAATGATGTAGCTGGTGACGGAACAACAACTGCAACTGTATTAGCGCAAGCTATGATTCGTGAAGGTCTTAAAAACGTAACAGCTGGTGCTAACCCAATGGGTCTTCGTAAAGGTATCGAAAAAGCTGTTACTGCTGCAATTGAAGAATTAAAAACGATTTCTAAACCAATCGAAGGCAAATCTTCTATCGCACAAGTAGCTGCTATTTCTGCAGCTGACGAAGAAGTAGGTCAATTAATCGCTGAAGCAATGGAGCGCGTTGGTAACGACGGCGTTATTACTTTAGAAGAGTCTAAAGGATTCACAACAGAATTAGACGTAGTAGAAGGTATGCAATTTGATCGTGGATATGCATCTCCTTACATGATTACTGATTCTGACAAGATGGAAGCAGTTCTTGATAACCCATATATCTTAATTACTGACAAAAAGATTTCTAACATTCAAGAAATCTTACCAGTATTAGAGCAAGTGGTACAACAAGGTAAACCACTTCTTATCATTGCTGAAGATGTAGAAGGCGAAGCTTTAGCTACATTAGTAGTGAACAAACTTCGTGGTACATTCAATGTAGTAGCTGTTAAAGCTCCTGGATTTGGTGACCGTCGTAAAGCAATGCTAGAAGACATCGCAATCTTAACTGGTGGCGAAGTAATCACTGAAGAATTAGGTCGTGACTTAAAATCTGCTACAGTTGAATCTTTAGGACGCGCTGGTAAAGTTGTTGTTACAAAAGAAAACACAACTGTAGTTGAAGGTATTGGAAATACAGAGCAAATCGCAGCTCGCATCGGTCAAATTCGTGCGCAATTAGAAGAAACAACTTCTGAATTCGATCGTGAAAAATTACAAGAGCGTCTTGCTAAACTAGCAGGTGGCGTAGCGGTAATTAAAGTAGGTGCAGCAACTGAAACTGAGTTAAAAGAGCGCAAACTTCGCATTGAAGATGCACTTAACTCAACTCGTGCAGCAGTAGAAGAAGGTATCGTTGCAGGTGGTGGTACTTCACTTATGAACGTATACACGAAAGTAGCTTCTATCGTAGCTGAAGGCGACGAAGCAACAGGTATCAACATCGTACTTCGTGCACTAGAAGAGCCAGTTCGTCAAATCGCAATCAACGCTGGTCTAGAAGGATCTGTAGTTGTAGAGCGTCTAAAAGGCGAAAAAGTAGGCGTTGGTTTCAACGCAGCTACTGGCGAATGGGTTAACATGCTTGAGTCTGGTATCGTAGATCCAGCTAAAGTAACTCGTTCTGCACTTCAAAACGCAGCATCTGTTGCAGCTATGTTCTTAACAACTGAAGCTGTAGTAGCTGACAAGCCAGAACCAAATGCACCAGCAATGCCTGACATGGGCGGCATGGGCATGGGCGGTATGGGCGGAATGATGTAATTCCGTTTGCCCTAAAAAACATCCATTTCTATATAGAAATGGATGTTTTTTTATGTTTTTTAGAAAAGGAAATGAATTTCTGTAGAATTTTGTCGCTTTCTCTCTTGACCATATAGATACTTCATTGTTAGAATCTAGGAAGATAATATAAAACGATCCTTCATATATCCTCAATGATATGGTTTGAGAGTCTCTACCGGGTTACCGTAAACAACCTGACTATGAAGGCAGTGTGTCTTATATTTATAAAGAGCGGAGACTATCTTTCTTTATAAAGCCAGACCCCTGCCTTTTCTTTGTTATGAGACTAGAGGCGGAGGACTGGCTTTTTTTATTATATTGGTAATGCTTTTCGCCAAATTGGTGAAAATATTTATATACGAGAACTAACGTTGGGGTGATTATTTTGAAGAAGCAACACGATACAATTATCGTTTTAGATTTTGGAAGTCAATACAATCAGTTAATAGCACGTCGAATTCGTGAGTTCGGTGTATACAGTGAGCTTCATCCACATACAATTACTGCGGAAGAAATTAAAGCAATGAATCCAAAAGGGATTATCTTCTCTGGTGGACCGAATAGCGTATACGGTGAAGGTGCATTACATTGTGATGAAAAAATCTTTGACCTAGGATTACCGATCTTCGGTATTTGTTACGGTATGCAACTTATGACACAACAATTCGGTGGTACAGTAGAACGTGCAAACCACCGTGAGTACGGAAAAGCTGTTCTGAAAGTAGAGAACGAATCAAAATTATATGCGAACCTTCCAGAAGAGCAAGTTGTATGGATGAGCCATGGCGACTTAGTAACTGGTTTACCTGAAGGATTCGTAGTAGACGCGACAAGTGAGTCTTGCCCAATTGCTGGTATGAGCAATGAAGCGAAAAACTTATACGGTGTACAATTCCACCCAGAAGTACGTCACTCTGAGCACGGTAACGATTTAATTAAAAACTTCGTATTCGGCGTATGTGGTTGTTCTGAAGGATGGAACATGGAGAACTTTATCGAAGTAGAATTAGAAAAGATTCGTGAAACTGTTGGAGACAAAAAAGTACTATGTGCACTTAGTGGCGGCGTAGACTCTTCTGTTGTAGCAGTATTAATTCATAAAGCAATCGGCGATCAGTTAACATGTATTTTCGTTGACCACGGTTTACTTCGTAAAGGTGAAGCAGAAGGCGTTATGAAAACATTTAGCGAAGGCTTCCATATGAACGTTATTAAAGTGGATGCACAAGAACGTTTCATGAACAAGTTAAAAGGTGTAGAAGATCCAGAACAAAAACGTAAAATCATCGGTAACGAATTCATTTACGTATTTGATGATGAAGCATCTAAATTACAAGGTATGGACTTCTTAGCACAAGGTACACTTTACACAGATATCGTTGAAAGTGGTACAGCAACTGCACAAACAATTAAATCTCACCATAACGTTGGTGGACTTCCAGAAGACATGCAGTTCAAATTAATTGAGCCTTTAAATACGTTATTTAAAGATGAAGTACGTGTATTAGGATCTGAACTAGGAATTCCTGATGAAATCGTATGGCGTCAACCATTCCCAGGTCCTGGTCTTGGTATTCGTGTATTAGGTGAAATCACAGAAGAGAAATTAGAAATCGTTCGTGAATCTGATGCGATTTTACGTGAAGAAATTATTAAAGCAGGATTAGACCGCGAAATCTGGCAATACTTCACGGCACTTCCTGGTATGCGTAGCGTAGGTGTTATGGGTGACGAGCGTACTTATGATTACACAGTAGGTATCCGTGCAGTAACATCTATTGACGGTATGACAGCTGACTGGGCACGTATCCCTTGGGACGTACTAGAGAAAATCTCTGTTCGTATCGTAAACGAAGTAAAACACGTTAACCGTATCGTGTATGATGTAACGAGTAAGCCACCAGCAACTATTGAGTGGGAATAGTATTGTAATAAAAAAGATCCATCTATCATTCATGAATAGATGGATCTTTTTGTTTTCGCTATTAATACGAACGAAAATATAAAAATTTATAAAAATGTTCGTTTTTAAATTGACAAAAATACATTCAAGAGTTAATATGAGTATGTAATTCAAACGAAAAGTGAATATTATGCCGTCGTATAATATCGGGGATATGGCCCGAAAGTTTCTACCTAGCTACCGTAAATGGCTTGACTACGAGGCGTTTATATAAAGATGAGGGGAAACTTGTCTTTGTTTATAGAACGCTTCCATGTATATATGCAATGGAAGCCTTTTTTATTTCTCGGGATAAAAGAGGGCTAGGAGAAATACGGCGAGTAATCATATAACGGGGGAAACGTAAGATGAAACGCTATTTTCAGTTTGATGAGCTCGGTACGAATTATAAGACTGAGTTCATAGCAGGATTAACGACATTTCTATCTATGGCTTACGTACTGTTTGTCAATCCTGCTACGCTGTCGCTTGGAAATGTTAAAGGGTTACCAGCAGGTACAGGGATGGATCCAGGTGCAGTATTCGTTGCTACGGCATTAGCGGCAGCAATCGGTTCGTTAATTATGGGTATTTTCGCGAAGTATCCAATTGCTTTAGCGCCAGGTATGGGAATTAACGCGTTCTTTGCTTATACAGCAGTGTTAACGATGGGTATTCCGTGGCAAACGGCCATTGCCGGAACATTAATGTCAGGTATTATCTTTATTATTCTTACTGCTTCAGGTATTCGTGAAAAAATCATTAATGCAATTCCATCGGAGTTAAAGTTTGCAGTAGCAGCAGGTATTGGATTATTCATTGCTTTCCTTGGATTCCAAAATGCCGGAATTATCGTGAAAAATGATGCTGTTCTTGTTGGGTTGGGGGACTTAACAAAGGGCACAACGTTACTAGCAATCTTCGGGGTTGTTACGACAATTATCTTCATGATTAAGAAAGTTAATGGTGCAGTATTTTACGGTATGATTCTTACAGCGATCTTAGGAGTGGCAACAGGGTTAATTGATACTCCGAAAGCTGTAGTGGGAGCAATACCGAGCCTAGAACCAACGTTCGGTGCTGCGTTAACGCACTTCGGAGATATTTTCACTGTTCAAATGGGGATTGTTATTATAACGTTCTTCTTTATCGATTTCTTTGATACAGCGGGTACGCTTGTAGCGGTTGCGAATCAAGCAGGATTAATGAAGAACAATAAATTACCACGTGCAGGAAAAGCGTTATTTGCAGATGCGATTGCAACTGTAATTGGTGCAATCTTGGGTACATCAACAACAACGTCTTACATTGAGTCTTCTGCAGGGGTAGCAGCAGGAGGACGTTCTGGATTTACGGCAGTTGTAACAGCAGGATTCTTCTTACTGGCATTATTCTTCTCGCCATTACTAAGTGTTGTAACGCCAGCTGTAACGGCACCAGCTTTAATTATTGTAGGAATCTTGATGGTTTCTTCCTTAGGGGAAATTGATTGGAAGAAATTCGAGATTGCAGTGCCAGCATTCTTTACAATTATCTCTATGCCACTTACGTATAGTATCGCAACTGGGATTGCGATTGGATTTATCTTCTATCCAATTACAATGGTTGTGAGTGGTCGTCGTAAAGAGGTTCATCCGATTATGTATGTTATGGGAGTTTTATTCGTACTATATTTCATCTACGTTCGTAAATAAAAGGGGTTTTTTGAAAGGTCTAGACTTAAGGGGAGTCTAGACCTTTTTTGCGTCTTCAGAAAAACTTAAGGATTTCCGAGCGTTTTTCTTCAGAAGTTTTCCTATAATAGAAGTTAGGGATTAAAAAAGTAATGGGGGAGATATTGTGGCACACGAAACAATACTTGTCGTAGATGATGAAAAAGAAATTCGGAATTTAATTACAATCTATTTAAAGAATGAAGGATATAAAGTATTACAAGCAGGGGACGGAGAAGAAGGGCTACGTTTACTGGAAGAAAATGAAGTGCATCTAGTCGTATTAGATATTATGATGCCGAAAGTAGATGGTATTCATATGTGTATGAAAGTAAGAGAATCGAAAGAGATGCCTATTATTATGCTTTCTGCGAAAACGCAAGATATGGATAAGATTTTAGGATTAACAACAGGAGCAGATGATTACGTAACGAAGCCCTTTAATCCATTAGAGTTAATTGCACGAATTAAATCTCAGTTACGCCGTTATATGAAAATGAATGGCTTCGCTATACAAAATGAGGACGAGCTAGAAATTGGAGAGATGAAAATAAATATCTCGACCCATAGAGTTATTGTAGAGGGAGAAGAAGTGAAACTAACCCCGAGGGAATTTTCAATTTTAGAATTGCTAGCTAGAAATCCAGGTATGGTGTTTAGTGCGGAGCAAATTTATGAAAAGGTGTGGAACGAACGATCTTTCCAGTCTGATAATACTGTAATGGTGCATATTCGAAAAGTACGTGAAAAGATTGAGGAGAATCCAAGGAAGCCTAGATTTATAAAAACAGTATGGGGAGTGGGGTATAAGATTGAAAAAGATATTTAATCCGTTTACTTATGTAAGGAAAACAAGAGAATTAATTGAGAAATTAGTAAAGAGCGTACGGAAGAGTATAAGAATTCAATTGATTACTACTTTTGCTGCGTGTGCGTTATTAGGAGTTTTGTCAGCAAAGGCAGCTGCACCATTTTTTGAGAATGCGAATCGCCAAGCGACTATCGATTATCGGGCTGGTATGGAACAAATTAATTACCAAGCTCAAAGAGCAGCGAATAGTTCGGTTCATGAAAATAAATTAGAAGCTATATCCAATATGATCGAAATGGAGAATCAAAATTTAGAGCGAGGAAATAGAGCTTTAAAAATATTGGTTACTGATGAAAGTGGTAAAGTTTTATATAAAACGAAGCAGGCGCAAGAAGAGCAAATCGATTTGCATAATACGATTCGTAATGCAGCATCATTTGCAATCAACTATTCAAATGGTCGAGATGTATTTGAAAATACGAGAAAAGAATTTATAGCTTTTTCACCTATTACAATAGAAGATAAGAATTTATATATGTTCGTTAGTGGAATTCCGGATGGTGTAGTAATGTATGATACGCAAGAAGGACCGTTTCCGTTTTTCATAGGTGTACTCGTATTCATTTTCTCTTTCTTCTATATAACAAAGAGGAAGATGAAGCAGATTGAAGCGATGGCACAGGGTGTAAAGGAAATAGAAAAAGGAAACTTAGCGTACCGTATTGAGAAGAAGGGTGAAGATGAGATTGCGTCTTTAACTGAGAATATTAATAATATGGCGGAAGAGCTTATGAATAATATAGAAAAAGAACGTAAATTAGAGAAGCAAAAGAACGAGCTTATTACAAATGTATCTCATGATTTGCGTACACCACTTACTTCTATTATGGGTTACTTGAGATTACTTCGAGATTCTAAATATGAAAATAAAGAACAACATGATGAGTATACGAGAATTGCTTTTGCAAAGTCGGAGCAGTTAAAGAATTTAATAGAAGATTTATTTGAGTATACGAAGTTAACAAATGAGCAAGTTGTGTTAGAAAAACAAGGAGTTTGTATAAATGAGTTACTCGAGCAATTAATAGAAGAGTTAGTACCGCAGGCGGAAGAACATGGACTTATGTTTGTTAAGAAGTTTCCTGAGGAACGTGCTTATGCATCAATTGATTCGGAAAAGATGGTCCGTGTATTTGATAATTTACTAATGAATGCGATTAAGTATAGTAAAGATGATGGAGAGATAAAAGTTTCTCTTCAAAGGCAGCGCCGGGATATACAAATTGTAATTGCGAACCATAGCGAAGAGTTTACGAGAGAAGAGTTAGCTAATTTGTTTGAACGTTTTTATAAGAAGGATCAATCTCGAAGTAGAGTAACAGAAGGTTCCGGACTTGGGCTTGCGATTGCGAAAAGTATTGTTGAGTTACAAGGTGGTAGTATTCGAGCGGAATATAGGGATGGTATTATCCAATTTATCGTCTCGTTACCAATTATAGAAAAATAACAAATGAATAGAATGATATATGATAAAAAGGCTTATTTTAAAAGAAATAAGCCTTTTTATATTTTTTTAGAAAAACATGTTGACGATTAGAGGTTAGAGGTGTAATATTATACGAGTCGCCGATGACAACAACGTCGCAAGCGACAAACGAAATAAAAAACTTAGTTGACATTAACTGACGAAGGTGTTAACATAAGGGAGTCGCAAATGAGCGACCAAGTAGTTCTTTGAAAACTGAACGAAACAAACAACGTGAAACGTCAATTTTTATTTTTAGATGCTAGACAAACTAACTTTATTGGAGAGTTTGATCCTGGCTCAGGATGAACGCTGGCGGCGTGCCTAATACATGCAAGTCGAGCG
>NZ_JBQENW010000055.1:0-15542 GCF_052044835.1 Bacillus sp. 22475
GAATTTTTTCTGCTAACTTCTCTTGGGACATATTATCCCGTTTACGAAAATATTGTATTTGTCTACCAATGTTCATCTATACATCTCCCTTAAGTTTGAGATTAAGTTAAAGACTAATTAAAGACTACCAAATTTCTTTATAATAACGTGATTCTAAGGTGTAAAAATCTTTTATCATGCTAGTTCCCCTCATTTTTTGCCCTTTTCTGGGGGTCCCGTCCTACACTTTTTATTCCACGGTTCACTTGACCACGAGCCTCTACACCCTCAAACTCCCAAAGATAACCCCAGCGGGCAAAAACCGCCCTTCTGGGGCCACCTCTGGTGAGTTTGCATGAGGGTGCCCCTCATGGTCAAGTGACTTTCGCGGCATAAACGTTCCAGACTCTGTGATCAGCCCTTGTCTAGCTATTCTCTCATGTATTCCTATTACAAAATCCCTTCTATTCAAGTTTCTATATTGTATAATATAGTTAAATCAGATTCTATGTGGTACCACATAGAATCAAGTACATATTCTCCCCTCCGGGGAGCCTGATTTATGCGCCTTGACGGCGTCAAATCAGGAAGATCAAGAGCATTCCACGAATCGTCCCGCCGTCATAAATCCGGCGAAACTCAAGCAGGGCAAAATACGCCTGCCTTGGCATGATAAAAGCTAACGCTTTTCCATGCCTGCGGTCAGACGCATTCATTTTTGATTCTCGCTACGCTTGAACCAAAAACAAGCTCGGCAAGCCGAGTGAATGGTCTTCAGGCGTATTTTGCCCTGCGGGACTTCCTGGCCAGAACGCTTCGCATCTGTCCAGATTCTTTTTCTAGATCAGCTGACGCTTCCTAGAAAAAGACAAATAAAATTGCCCTCCGGCATTTTTATTTGTTTGATCAAAATGCCATGCTTCGCATCACATTTTGAATGAAATTAAACAAACATTTGTTTAAAAATGTTTGTTTAATAAAAAACGAAACATATAAACACGAATTATAGCGAAAACCCATAGCTTCGCTATAAAATCCCAAATAATTAAATACAGAGATAAAGCAAAGACAGGAGGCATCCCTATGGCCGCGCCACGAAAACATATAAGGATTCTAAAAACAAAAGAGATTGAAGGCATGGATATGCTTTGGAAAACTGGAACAGCTACCAGAGAACAAATGGAAAGAGAATATAACATCAAAGGAGATCGCCTGAAAAAACTTTGTCATAGCGGATATTTAGAAGAACGCACAGGAAAAATTGTTTTAGGAGAAAAGGGAATAGAAAAATTTAAGAAAGAAGGAAAAGAATATCAATATAAAACTGGCATAAATAACGCCAAACATGATATTCGTCTCTCTGAAAAATACATCTCTCTACCAAAAGAAATAAGAGAAACATGGAAAACAGAAAAACAATTGCATTCAGAGGCCCAGAAAGACCTCAGATACGACGATTTCAAAAAAAGAATAGTAGAGTCCCATCCACAAGGGAAATTCCAACCAACGCCCGATGGAGCCGTCTATAGTGAAGCGCATGGCGGTTACATTGCCATAGAAGTGACAACACGTAACTATAAGGAGATTGATATTCAACAAAAACAAGAATTTGCGAAGACATTTTTATCCGGATATGAACAACTATAGGAGGAGAAAACATGGCAATACAACCAACATTTATCGTTCCACCTACTTTTTATACAGTACATGAAATTATGGATAATACGAATTCACCCTATATCTTAAACTTACATGACATTCAGAAAGATCCACATAAGAGAAAATTAAGTGATGAATTACATTTATTCATCATGAAGCATTATCATAATCTATTTACATTTATGCTTCATCATCAGCCCTACATGTTAAAATCACAATTCTTGGACCTATTTGGCTACCAAAAAGGAAAAAAGAATAAGTCTAGAACACTTGGTTACGCCAAATTAAAAGAGTTAGAAGATAAACTGTTAATTGGTTCTAAATCCTTTTATGGTGCGGAATATATTTATTTATCTTATCGAGCTTACTATTATTTTGACCAAGAAAAAAAGGTGCTACCAATTGCACCAGGAGAGAATGTACTTTTCCGCCATTTTACTCGTATGGAAGACTATCTAGAATTAAATAAACAATATACAGACCCAATATTATTAACCGCATTACTTTGCTCTCACGAGCATTACTATCTGTTACATACAGAACCCTTTTTCCCAATTAGCCCAATACAAGAAAAAGATACACGTTACTTTGGAGAATACTTCCCAAACAACAAGATACCTAAAAATCTTGATATGGAATTTGTAACAGACTTTCTGATAAAAACAAAAAAAGAAAATAGAGGATTATGGTTAATCAATGAAGAGACACCCGATACCCAACTTCACGTACTCATTACATTCATAGATGAACTCTTTAAGATTCTTACTACACGTTGTTCTCTTAAATTACTTATTAATGATCAAAAAGAATCCTTACGAATCGTAGCAAATATTATCCCAATACCAGGAACATCTTATATCACAATTAATAACCTAATCTCTGATATCTATCATATTGAATTTTTATTAAAGATTTGCTTCTCAACAGTAATAACAAGCTTTACTTTTATTGTGATGAATCAAGATCATGAACGTGAGTTAAACAATATTATAAGTAGAATCACTAAAATTAGAGAAAATAAAAAGAACTTACAACCTTGGCAATCTATAATTGATCCAAAAAATATCAAAATCCGTGATACAAATCTATTTAGACGTTTAAATTTCAACGATTCCTACGAATCTCAAAGAGAAAAACCACTTCCACAGTAAACACTTACTTTTCATAAGTGTTTTTGGTCTTCCCCCTACTTTTGAGGTAGAGGCTGGCCGGGGTGTGGGGAGACCCCACGTATTGCGTATCTAAAAATAGAGTAAAAATTAATTAGGAAACGTTAGATCAAGCGGTTTGGCTCGTATAATGAGTAGCTCAAGCTGATATGCCTAAATCCCACTTTTGAGTTTATCGGCTTGGCGATGAAAGCAAACGAGCCAAAAAAAGTTCCGCAAGGATGTTAGAAAAAAGAAAAGTCTTTGACTTTAGCCGAGGATTGACGAGGCGACTTTTTTCTAACAAAGGTGGAGATTTTTAAGCCGGGTTTGCTTAAAAATACTACCTGTTCCTTGCGGAACTTTTAGCCTTATATATAGAGTGAGATAGGGAAAATATAAAAAACCAGTAATATCAAGGGTTTAAAGTGTTCGGGGTGTTAATTTTTTTTAACACCTGTGTTAATTTTTTTTAACACCTATTTTTTGGAAAGAACAACAAAAAAAAAAGTGCAATAGTTAATTACACCTTTTTTAAAATAAATATATTGGTAATTTATGTTTCTTTTTACTTCCTTCACATTGAATATTTCTTAATGTTTTTGCAAATATTTGTTGTGTAGCTCTATCAATATCATCTTTTGGTGCATTACATAATATATTAGGATTAACAAACCAAGTACGAGACGAACAAGATCGTCCATCTTCAGTTGTTATCCCAGTTTCCGCAACCCCTAAAATTCCTTTAACTAATAAATCGTTCATAATTTTAGAAATAGAAGTTCTTGTTTTCCCTAATTTTTTCGCTAAATAACTTGGAGAAGCAGCATTTGGTTTGATTTCCTCATTATTCTTTTCAATAATAACGTTTGATTTAAACTCTAAAAACCTTGAAAGCTCAAATAAAAAAGCTTTTTCTGGTTGAGTTAAATAACCAATCTCACACAAATAATCAATATTCTCTGTAATCATTTGCACGAACTTCACCCCATCAGTTCGTTTTTTCTTTTTACCAATAAAATAATCATCACCTGTAGTACTATGTAAAATCTGTAATAAAACTTGTTGTTGTTCAGCTGATAAACCTATATTAGCTTGTTCTAAAAAGTCCTCAACCTTATTTTCTGTTATTCTTGACTTCCGTTCTGAACTATCAATATTTACAATTTTACTCATTTTTTCCTCTCCTTAATGGTTGAGGAAAACAAACTCTAATGATAAAATGTCATTAGACAAAATTAATAATTAAGAGTTTGATTTCTCAACCTCTATCACCTTTAAGCAAAAACCCTTTCTGTCGCCAAACTTCGAGGGTTTTTTGCTATTTTAATTCTATCATAAACTTATAAGAACTTGTACGTTATCCATTTTTATAAATACATATAAAAAATAAGTATTATCAAAAACTATAGTTTTTGATAATACTTACAATAAAATTCATTAAGTCTTAAAACAGCAACAATAACCTCATTTGGATCATTTTTATCAAGCATTTGTGTAATAAATAAATAATATTGTTTAGTATTCAATTTCTTTTGTTTTATAGTTATCATTAATCCTTTAATCTCATCTAACATTAAATTATATCTTCTATTATCATCCACATCACTAATACTACATATTTTTTGCTTTATAATACTTTCACAATCTAAAATAAGATTAATAAATTCTTGATCATTTTTCATTAGTTTCTCACACCAAGTCTATAATCTATTTTAACCAGCTAATACTAACATGATTAATCCAATATTGTATTGCTCCACCTTCCCTATATTCTTTAATAGTACTTGTACCATTAAAATATTGAATTTGTGATGCAGTAACCCCCCGAAGCGTCTTAACTCCTTTAGGAACTTGTATAATATATTCCATACTAAGTGGATTTCCCCATGCTTCTAATACTGCTAATTCATTTCTTGTCTCTTCAATACTTCTCTTCTTATCTCCCCACCAATATCCAAGACCATATTTAGATTCAACTTCACCAGCTTTACTTCTTCTATATAACATAATAGGTTCATCAATTTCTATAATTTCTATTTTTAAATCCTTAAAAGCTAAAACATCAGATTTTGTACCTTTAAAATCAAAATTTAAAAATCCAGATTCTCTAATAATTTCTCTTTTTAAAGTTGCTCTATCCATTACATTTAAACCAATATTATCTACTGTATCTAACAATTCATTTAAATCTTTATTATTCCATTCTACCAATTTATTTCTTTTTATATTAGAAATAATCTCTTCAATATTATCTTCATTTTTAAGAATACTAAAAACCTTACTATCTTGATTTAAAACTGGATTATTTACTTCAGCGTAAGTATTATTATTAAAAGGATTAAATATCCCTAATAAGATAAAAAACAGTACAACAAATGTATATTTCTTCATAACAGACTATTATCTCCTCTATATCTTATAATTACTATTTTATTACATAATTTTTCTAAATATAAACTTCCATATAGATTCTTCTCCTGTCACCACAGAAGCTGTACCCAACATTCCTATATGTAATTCATTTAATTCCTTTGTATTAATTGTTGCTTCTAATTCATACATATAGCTTTTAAATTCTTTATTAAATATAGGATTTGCAGATACATATAATATTTCTCCTATTTGTTTATCCGTTTTCTTTAGTTTAAACGAATATTGTACCTTATCTCCTTTTTTAATTCCTTTTATCTCTTCAGCAGATAACAAAATTTTTACTTTTTTTTCATCTTCTTTCGGAATAATTGAAACGACCTCTTGACCTGGATCAATTAAATCACCAGGTTGCAAAATAGAAGGGAATTGTACAACTCCATCTTGTTGTGCCTTTATAATCATCGTTTCATTTTGATTATGTAATCCAGAAAAGTCTTGTTTTTTCATAAATATCTCTTGCTCTAAAGATTGAATACGCTGATTCACAGAAACAATATTACTTTCTTTATATTGATTTAAAGCATGTTCCTTTTGTTTTTGTTTCCCTTCCTTCGTTGTATCAACTTTCTTCCTTTCACTATCTAACGTTTCTTTTCTTTGACCTATTCTTTTTTCTATATTATTTTGTTGAGACTCTAAAGATTGAATTCTATCATCCAATACTTGTTTTTGTTCATCTAATATATTTTCTTTATCTTTCTGTTTATTTATAGATTTAATTTCTCTTTGTATATTTTCCTTTTCTGCAATCAACCCTTGTAAAATCTCGTCTTGTTCATTTGATAGTTTACTATTAACTATCAAATTTATCTCATTTTCTTTTTCATTTTGCAAAGATTGATACCCTTGCTCATATGCTTTATATTCTTCCCTTATTTTTTTATCCACTTCATCAGAAAAAGATAATTTATGGGATTGAATACTCTTTTTTAACTGTTCTAACATCTCTTTTTGTCCTTCTAAATGCTTAACAATTTGATCCATTTGATTTTGTTTATCCATTAATTCTTGGTTTTTTAATTGAAGCAAAGTATCTCCCTTTTTCACCGCATTTCCTGATTGAACAGAAACAGTATCTACAACACCTGGAATTTGAGCTCGAGATACACTTACATCTGACTTACCTTGTATCATTGCTGTTCCTTTACTCACAATATCTAGTTTTCCAACATATGCCCAAATTATAAATCCTATTAAACTTAAAAAAAGAAAACATAGTAATCCAGCGATAAAACGAGGAGGTTTTCGTTCCAATAACTCTACACTATCTGTTAACTGATCAAAAGAATAAATCTTACTCATATTGACCACCCCTCATTTTATTAAATTGTGACTCTATATGATCTACGTGAACTGTTTGATTCTTCCAAAGACGATAATATTCTCCTTGATGGAATAATAATTCTTCATGAGAACCTCGCTCTATAATATTTCCTTTTTCCATTACAAAAATTTGACTTGCATGTTGAATTGTACTTAATCGATGAGCAATCATAATAACAGTTACTCCTTGCAAACCTAATCCTTTTAACATATCCGTAATATTTTTTTCAGTTGTAGAATCCAAATTGCTTGTTGCTTCATCTAAAATTAAAATATCTGGTTTTTTCAATAACGCTCTCGCAATTGCTAAACGTTGTCTTTGTCCACCTGATAAATTCGAAGCATTTTCTTCTAAATAAGTTTCATAACGTAACGGTAATTCACCAACAAACTCATGTACACAAACCTGTTTACATACTTGTATAACCTCTTCTAACGTAACTGATCGTTCTAATCCAAAACATAAATTCTCATAAATAGACGCACTAAAGAAAAATGATTCCTGAGAAACATATGCAATCTGATCTCGTAATGCAGTACGATTTATTTCTTTAATATGATAATCATCATAATATATATCACCTTGTTGTGATTCATAATAATGCATTAGCAATTTTGAAATTGTCGTTTTTCCAGAACCACTTTCTCCTACAAATGCAACTTGACTACCAGACTCAATAGAAAAACTTATATTATTTAAAACATTCTTACGTGTTCCATAACGAAATGTAACATTAGAACAATCAATCCTCCCAGATAACTGTTTAGGAGAGACTTTATTATCTTCTTTTTCACTTTTTTCAG
Organism: Bacillus sp. 22475; assembly: GCF_052044835.1. NCBI lineage: Bacteria > Bacillati > Bacillota > Bacilli > Caryophanales > Bacillaceae > Bacillus > Bacillus sp. 22475. Next base: position 7,350 of record NZ_JBQENW010000055.1, read on the forward strand.
CATCTAAATCAAAGATTTCATTTAATCGTTCTCCAGCAACTAATGCAGATTGCATCATAGGTTGAATTCCAATTAAATTTTCAATTGGATTTAAAAAATAAGCTAAAAGTGCATTATATGTAATTAATTCACCTATCGTCATATTACCTTTTAATACCTGTATAGCTCCAACCCAAAGAATAACCGTCCCTCCAATTAACTCAAGTCCCATTTTAATAGATCCTTGTAAATTAGATAACATTCCTCTTTTAAATACATTCTTTAATAAATTAACAAAATGACTTTCAGTTTGAAAAAACACTTCTTTTTCAGCGTTATAAGACTTTACTGTTGCAATTCCATTTAAAGATTCTACTAAATAAGAATTTAATCTAGCATTACTTTCCATCTCTTCTCTATTAATTAATTGATACGGTTTATGAAAAACAAAAATAATCCCCATATAAAAAGGTATTAATAATAAAGTCACACCAAATAAAATAGGGCTATGTATATATAATAAAATTGCTCCTAATGTAACCATTAATGTATCAATCATTAATGTAACAGTAATTGTTGATAACGCATCTCTTATTTTACTTGCATCCATAAATCGAGAAATAATTTCTCCTACTTTTCTTGTCTCAAAAAAATTCATAGGTAACCCTACAACATGACGATAATATCCAAGCATTAATTGAATATCTATTCTTCTACTCAAATATAAAATCAAATGAGTTCTAAAATAAGAAAGAAGAACTTTAAAAATGTACAATATAATAATCCCAATAGATACAATATGAAGTGTCTGCAACAACTGATTCGTAACAATATCATCAATTAAAAACTTAAAATAAAATGCTCCTAACAATCCAAATAAATTAAAAAAAATAGAAGCAAAAAATAAAGGTACTAATATTTTTTTTTGCTGCTTTAATAACAATAAAAAACGAGAAAATGTTCCTTGAGATTCTTTCCCTTTTTGAAACTTTTGTCCAGGAGACATTAATACAAGAATACCTGTCCACATTTGACAGAATTCCTCTAATAAATAAGTTATCAAGCCTTTTTCTGGATCCGCAATATAAATTTTATTATCCTTAATTTTATGAATAACTACATAATGTAACAAACCACCATTCACTACTACATGAGCAATAGCAGGTAATGGTATTTCTTTCAAATTTTCCATTTTTGTTGCCTTTACAGCTTTAACCTCAAATCCTAATTTTTCTCCCGCTTCCAGTAATCCCCTTATATTTGTTCCTGATAAATCTGTGCCAGCTATATTCCTAATCTTTGAAATAGACATTGTAAACCCATAATAGGAAGAAATCATTGCAAGACATGCAGGACCACAATCCTTTAAATCTTGTTGCTTTATAAAAGTAAATTTTTTAACCACTGTATTCTGCTCCCTAAATTATAAAATAAGAAACTGATTCAACAATAAAAAAGCCGAGATAATATTAAATCCTCTCGACTTTTAAAAATAAATCTCTAATTATAAATATTATAAACTTATAAATTATCAATCATATGCAAGGTATCCACCAATTGCAGCTCCAGCTACTGCTCCAGCTGCTAATCCCCAAGGACCAACTCTTGAACCCCAAGAAGCCCCTTTTTGTGCCCCTTTTAAAGCTCCTACAGCAACAGATGCTCCTGTACCAGCACCAACAGAAGCATTTGCCCAAGAACCCCCACCATTAATTTCTAACTCTTCATTTGTAAGATCTACAACATTTAAATTTGTTTCTAGTTTCATTATTCTATCCCCTTTTTTTAAAATATTATTTATTATCTAATAAATACCCTACACCATATGCTACAGCCCCATAATGAGCCCCAACAACACCACAAGCTGGTCCACAAATAGCAGTACCAATACCACCATATGTAGCAACATTACCAACAACATTTATAGTATGGGATTTCCAAGAACCACCATCAATGTTTTCTAATTCAAATTCCTTTAACTCTTCCATGAAATAACCTCCCTATTAATATTAAATATTAATAATCCTAATATAAAAAATAATTAATATTAGGATTATACAGTATTTAAGATTTCATTAATTTATAAATGTTAAAATAACATCATATACTTTATATACATTAAGATTTCTTGAATTTTCTATATAAAAGAACAACAATAGAAATTAATAATCCTAATACACAAAAAGTAAATAATATGATTTTTTTAGTAGATAATACTTCAGTTTCAAAAAAAGTCATATTTCCTACCATTAATGTTTGTATAAAAAATATAAAAATAAAGTAATATAAAAATCGATTATTTTGTTCCAAATAATCCCTCCTAACAGGAATATATATCCATCTTATACATTATATATATGGATTTCAACATCTAAAATAATGCAATAATGCATATTAATAAATATTAATTTATTAATATATTAAAATTTATCACTTATTTTAACCATATTTAAACTAAAAAAGAGTCCTAAATTAATAGAATTCTTTTTTTAATTTTGAAAGTAAACTTTTGAATAAAGGTTTACTTTCATTTATCACTCAAAAAAGGCAAAAAGACAGCAATAAATCAGCTGTCTTTTTGCCTTTTGATCTATACATATTCTATTTTTTAGGCATCCATGTATGTCCGCAATTCATACAACCATTGACAATATTTTTTCTACCAATAAATCCACTGAATAAAGTTATAGGTGCCCCTAAGAGCATAATAAACCAAGTAATAAGTAAGGCTATACCAGAAAGAGGAGAGATTATATTCCCAATAGAAGCTATTCCAGCTATAAGTGTAGCTAACATAAGAAACAAAATTAAAAACATCCTTTTAAAATTATAACCACGTTTATTACCAACTATTTGATCAGATTTACATTTCCTACAAACAACCCGCCTAGTTACCTTTTCTTTTTCTACTGTCATGTCCAATCATCCCTTTTAACTATAAATTTAAATAAATTAATTATAAAATATATAAACTATAATAAGATACAAATATTATCAAAATAAGAAATAGAACCCTAAAAACCAGGATTTTTTGCTTATTCTTCAATGTAAACTAATAAATATTAGTTTACATTCGTTTCCCCTTAAACATTGACTTTTCACCAAATCCCCTGATATCCTCAAAATACATAACAAGAGTATACATTCAAAACACCATAAAATAAGAGGTCATAAATCCATGAATAAAAAACCACATCTTATTGATGTACAACCCATTAGAAGTAAAAAACAAATCGAAGATATGAAATGGGCCCTCAAACGTCATTGTTCTAAAAGAGACTATATTCTTTTTCTAATTGGAATCAATACAGGATTACGTGTCAGCGATCTACTCCAAATTCAAACAGAAACCATAGTAAAGTTAAAACGGAAAAAGAGAAAAGAATTTAAGATCAAAGAAGGAAAAACAAAGAAAGAACGCATAATTAATCTTACTTCTATTTTTAATGAAGTCTATTCGTATGCCCAAGCACTAGAAAGTACCTGGTTATTCCCTTCAAGAAAAGGGGATCAACCCATTAGTAAGATCCAGGCTTATCGACAATTGCAAAAAGCCGGAGATTTTGCCAATGTAGAATCCATCGGGACTCATACCATGCGCAAAACCTTCGGTTATTGGTTCTATAAACAAACTAAGGATGTAGCCATGTTGCAAGAAATACTCAATCATAGCACACCACAAATCACGCTCAAATATATTGGAATCAATAAAGAAGAAAAAGATAATATCTTAGATACATTTCAAATTTAAAAATAAAAAGGGAATACTTATATACTAATCTATACTGCATTCCCTTATTCTATGTATACTATACTTCTATTCTTCTCCCGACATTAGAACACATTTTTTTGATTTTATCTTTTCTTTTAATACGTACTCTAGCAACTTCTTGAAATAAATTATTTTAGATCTCTTTTCACTTTTAATATCCATTTTTCCTAATATTTTTCTTAAGAAATATAAAACTATCAAAAAAATACCTAACTGAAGAAAAGAATGCATATTTGGATGAATCTTAGGGTCAACAAATATAAGAACATAATCTTTTAAGAAAAAAGCACAAATTATACCCATTAAATTAGTTCCTGCTGTTGATCCTTTAGAACTATCATAAGTTTCTTCTAAACTTTCAAGGCGAAAAATAGCATGATTAAGAACATCTTCATCTAATTTAAACAAAGCTTCTTCTTTCTTCTTTATATCTGAAAAATCATCAAAATTTTTACATAAAAAATTTTGATCTATAAAAGAAACTAATTCCTTATCAGAAGAGAGTAAAATTTTATTTATTAATTTATCAGTATTCATAATATAACTCCTATTCATTAAATATCACATTACAAATTTAGCTATAAAAAATAAAAAAGACTCTAATTTAAAGAGTCCTTTTTATTTAACATAACTAAGCCCCTCTTTTAGACGAGTTCATAGCTTTTACATTTAAAATAATTTGACGTTCCAATTCCTCATTCTTTTTACCAATACGACTTCCAATAAAAAATACATCAATAAAGGCCCAAATACCTAATCCACCTAATGTAAAAGTCATAGCAATTGCCATACCAAAATCACGAGCATAATAACGATGTCCACCTAGACCACCTAAAAAGAACCAAATCAAATATGCAATACCTTTTGATTTTTTATTCTTTTCAAATTCAGAATTAACCATTGATAATTCATGATTTGATAAACCTTTTTTTAATGCTAAATTATTCAATCCTTAAAACCCCTTAAATGTAATATATAAATTCGTAGATAAATATAGCATAAAATAATAATTTTATATACAAAAACTGTAAGAATAAAAGAACAAAAATAAATTAATAGTCCGAAAAAAGGCATGCAACACAATGTTGCATGCCTTTTTTATAACGCTACAATGCGTTTCTTACTATTTAACATTAGAATAAATTAAAGTAATTAAAGGAGGTACATATATGGACATTGGAAAAAAAATAAAACATTTAAGATTAATAAATAACATGACACAAGAAGATGTAGCCAGCCAATTATTTATTTCAAGACAAGTTATATCTAAATGGGAACTAGGAAAAAGTCTTCCCGATCTAACCAATTTATTAGCTTTAAGCAATCTATTTAATGTTTCAATTGATTCTTTATTAAAGGAGGATTCAAATTTGCAAAATCAGATAATAAAACAAAGCAATTACAAAAGATATTTATTAATAGCCTCTCTCTACATATATTCTTTAATTGCTATTGTTGTTATCTTTTATTGTCTCATTGCTTTTTTACTTATACCAAAGGACATAAAAACATCAGATCTAAAGGTTATTAATTCCCACTTTTATCAAGAAAGCGATAAAAAAGAAATTCTATATATTTATAGTAAATTAACACCGTTTTTCTCCAATTATTCAGGAGATTATAGCATTCAAACAAAAGAACATGAAATAAACATTCATGCTAATCGAAATTCAATTCCATTTAGAAATAAAGATGTTTTATTTTCAATCGAAAAAGATATAACTCACGGGATAGATTGGCAAGAAAAAGATGTTTACATTGTAGATGAAAACAATAACAAAATACTTATATATAACCATGAAAATAAACAACTATATTATCAAACAAAAAATTAAAGTAGGTGATCAAAATTAAAAACATCTATAAATATACTTTTATAATAACTACATTTATCCTTAACATAATCAGTACTCTACTTATTGCAAATACCGGATTTGCACCAAACGTTATAGTATTTTCTATTAGCTTTTTATTTTTCACCATTTTATTTCAATCAATCACAATTCTTTTCATTATCTATATGATTAAAAATGATACATCTAAAAAAACAAAAATAATTTTATACATTTTTTTAACACTAGATATATTTATCTTTTTATCTTTACTATACATGGCCTATATCGTAATAACTCAAACTCTATAAAAAATAACATACTAATAGCAAGGGAATGCTTGTAAACTGATCTATACTGCATTCCCTTATTGTATGTATGCTATATTTCTATTCTTCTTTTTCCGACATTAGAACCTTACATAAAACACTAGTCAAATTTACTTTTTAAACAAACCGAAAAAACCTTTCCGTTTTTGTTTCTGATTTTGCGCCTGCATATCTCTAATGTTTTCAAGCAATAACTGATCTCGTTTCTCTAGCTTCTTCTCTATAAAAACTTCTAATTCACTGTTTTTACCTTCTACTTCAGTTAACTTTTTCTCCGTATTTGCTAAATGCTCTTTTGTCGTAACCAATTCATTCGTAATTTCTTGCAATTTTTGAACGAGTGCTTGATTAAATTGATTTTGTAACTGTTGATTTTCTAATACTTCATTCAGTTTCTTTTCTAATTCTGATTTTTCTTCTTTTGAAACAAACGAATCAAGTTCTCCGTTTCGCCATGAGCGAACTTGATCATAAGACCATTTTTGGACCTGTATTTTTTCTTTTATTGCTTTTAATTCTTCTATATTTTCCTTCGAGTATCTGCGATGCCCCCCCTGACTTCGCTCCGTTTGTATATTAAATTCGTTTGACCATACCTTTAACAAATCGGGTGTAATCCCTAAAAGATCCGCAACAATTTTCGGTGTGTGCATTTCCGATTTTAGTTCCAATTTTTATTCCTCCCCAAAAAACGGAATACGTTTTTTACTTAAAAAACACGATTAAATCAACATTCCAATCAAAATCGGAATATACTTGCAACCGATATAAAAACCGATTTTAAAAACGATTTAATTTCGAAATACATTCCGATTTTAACACCGATATGTATTACTTCTCGATAATAACATCAAAATCTTTTTTTATTTATACAAGATTTTATGCAAAAAAAGAATAGCTGGGATCCCTAGAATCCTCGCTATATCAACGATGTATAAAATCCTGTATACCAAATAAACAGACAAAAAAAGAAGAATCCCTGTACATACAAAGATTCTATCCAAATAGTTGCTACCGATAATGGGACGTTATGTTAACCGACTATGAATGTTTATTCATAAACAAAAATCAAAAGCAATAAAAGATTTGTTTTAATAAAAAAGAGCAAGTTTTCTTAATGAGAACTTGCTCTTTTTTTGTAATAAGGTACCTTGTACCGATCCAAATTATTGATAAACACCAAATAAATTTCATTTTTAAAAATCATCAAATTTCTTTCTTGCTTTACGCTTTAATTTAAAGCCAAACCGACCTGTATACTCCTCATTTTTCACTAATAGGTGATATGCGGAAATAATCATAATAGTAAGAACTGATATATATATACCGATAGCTATTAAAACTACAAAAATTGGATAATAAGGTACCAAAACCCCCATTTTTAGCTTTTTCTCCAGCGCAAAAGCTAAAAAACCTACCGTTAGTAAACATAAACCGATCACCATTATAAACGAATATTTTCTTTTGATATTTTCGTATCTTATTGTTAACTCTTTTAAAAAATTTGGATCGAACAACAAAACTTCTTTTTGAAGAATTGTATATTCCCCACCATCAAATCCCACTGATACAAAAGCTACAACTCCCAATGTAGCAATAACAATAATTAGAAGTAATTCAAATACTGAATTTTGCTTAAGAATTAAATATGGTTCAAAGGCTAAGGCAAACAAACTAAAACCTAAACCAATATGTTTAGCAATTTTTCGTGTGCTCAACAAATAGCCTTCTGCCATTTCTCTGCTTACATAATAGCCTTCTTCATTTTCTTTATTATGTTCAACAGTTTCCTTTAACAAATAATCAATAGATACCTCGAATATATTTCCAATCATTAGAAGTTTTTCTGTCTCAGGAAATCCTTGACCATTTTCCCATTTACTAATTGCTTGTCTTGAAGTATTTAATGTTTCTGCTAAAGCTTCTTGAGATAACCCTTTTTGTTTCCGTAACTTAAACAGTTTTTCTCCAAACATCATACTCATAACCTCCTTCTTATTAAATTAAACTATAAGCAATTAATTGGTTATGTTCTATATCTTGGTACATACAATTTGTCAACTTGAAGTTGCATTAATGTTATATCCTGTTTATTTCGCAATTCCAGTTTATAAATACTAAAATAGTTATATTATGAATTTGTAATAAATCGAGTCCCTACTGCCAATAACGATAATTATGTAAACACAAAAGTCCTCCAGTTAAACAATCCGGAGGACTTTTAATAGTTTTCTAAGTTATCTTCCAAATACACTCAATCCTAAATAAATCAAACTATAAC
>NZ_JBQENW010000056.1:0-14899 GCF_052044835.1 Bacillus sp. 22475
AAACTCTCCAATAAAGTTAGTTTGTCTAGCATCTAAAAATAAAAATTGACGTTTCACGTTGTTTGTTTCGTTTAGTTTTCAAAGTTCAATATCGCGTTTCAACGACTTTTATAATTTAACATTTCTCATTAAATCTGTCAACAACTTTTTTCTTTCGTTCCTGACGACGCTTATTAATTTACCATATTAATCATTTAATAGTCAACACTTTTTAAAAAAATGCCAAAATAATTTTATCTTGGCATGATATAAAGCTTAATAATCACTAATGCCGCCACACCTGGTAGGCCTAATAAACTCGTTATTGCCGCTGTACCCATGTTAATTGGGATATGAAAATCAAAATATGTCCCTACAACATTTACGATAAAAAGCAATGCTATGCCTAGAGTAACATGAAAAATCACCTTTCCTATAAAACGTAATGGCTTAGAGGCAACACCAAAAACAAGAAAAATAAACACTAAAGTAAGAATGCCAACAATAATAATTGTAGAATTCATTTTTTCCTCCTTATGAATGACCTATACATCTATTTGTATGGGACAAGACAATAAAAAAGAACAGTTATCATAAACGGCATCTCTTTCATATAAACCTAATAAAACAACGCCTCAGCATTTAACAAATAAAATAAAAAGGCCTGCTCAGAAAGCAGAACCCTTTACCATTGTTCCATTTTTACAGGACGACGCTTTGCTTCTTTCAACAAGAAGAAATATTTCGCCTCCGCTATTTTCAAAGAACAAATGACATCTTGAGATGGTTCTACACTTTGTTCGACCATTCTCTTCTGACGTAACCACTCATTCTTCACTTTTTCCAAAAGTACAATTAACTTATCATCATACTCTTTACGCAATTTACCCTTTTTTTGAAAGAACATTTTTGTTTCTCCTCTTATACTTCTCTGCGACCTTCTAACGCTTTCGATAGTGTCACTTCATCTGCATATTCTAAATCTCCACCAACTGGCAGACCATGTGCAATACGAGTTACTTTAATGCCTGTAGGTTTTAAGAGGCGGGAGATATACATCGCTGTAGCTTCCCCTTCAATATTAGGGTTTGTTGCTAATATTACTTCTTGTACCGTTTCATCATGTAGTCGCTTTAAGAGTTGCGGGATATTAATGTCTTCCGGTCCAATTCCCTCCATAGGAGAAATCGCACCACGTAACACATGATATACACCTTGATACTCTTTCATTTTTTCCATCGCGATTACATCTTTCGGTTCTTGCACGACACAAACAACTGATTGATCTCGATGCGAATCATTACAAATATAACAAGGATCACGATCAGTAATATGTCCACATACAGAACAATACGCTAAATCTCGCTTCGCATTTACAAGTGCTTTCGCAAAACCTAACACATCATCTTCTTTCATATCTAATACGAAAAATGCCAATCGAACCGCTGTTTTCGGTCCGATACCTGGCAACTTCATAAAACTATCGATTAGTTTTGATATTGGTTCTGGATAATGCATGTATCAATATCCTCCTAGAACATTCCACCTGGTAAGTTTAAGCCTTTTGTAAATTTACCCATCGTAGAGTTTGATAGCTCATCAGCCTTTTTAAGTGCATCATTTGTTGCAGCTAACACTAAGTCTTGTAACATTTCGATATCCTCTGGATCTACAACCTCTTCTTTAATCTTCACTTCAAGAATTTGCTTGTGACCATTTGCAATAACTGTAATCATTCCGCCGCCAGCTGTACCTTCAACTGTTTTTTCACCAAGCTCTTCTTGTGCTTTCGCCATGTCTTTTTGCATCTTTTGCATTTGTTTCATCATGTTATTCATATTTCCCATTCCGCCACGCATCATAATTAATTCCTCCTAATTATTATTACTCTTTTATTTCAATGAGTTCTTGTCCTACTAATTTCACTGCCTCTTCTATAAGAGGGTCTTCCTTTTTCTCCGGGCTTTCTTCAGACTCTCCACCTTCACGTTGTAAAAAGTCTTCACGGATTTTACCCCATTCACTTTTTGGAATGGCAATCATATTTAACCTTTTACTTAGCAATTCAAATAAAGCTTGTTCTACTGTATCCATAGCTTCTCGATTTTCGCTCGCCATCTTACAGTGAATCTCATATTGAAATGCTAAAACGTAAGTGTCATCTGAAGCTGCCACTGGTTCGCTATTTTCTAGTAGAACAGCAAACGCTACTTTGTTATATGATTTGAGTCTTCCTAACAACTCACCCCATACAGCTTTTAATTGTTCTAAATCTTGACGCTTCGCTTGTTTTAATACTTCATTTACACGCCCGACAGGAATCTTCATACTTCCTGTTCGTACGGGTTTTGGTGTTGCACGTGTCTCTCTTACTTCCTGTTGTACACCAGCTGGCACACCGTTCTTTTTGACTTGCTCTAACTCTTTCTCCAATTGCTGCATCCTGTTCATAATTGCTTGCAAACGATCAGTACCGTTTGCTTGCATCATAAACTGTTGACACAATTGCACCATAACAACTTCTAAGAAAATACGCGGATGATTTGTCCACTTCATTTCCTGTTGTCCCTTACTAAGGGTATGAATAATCTCATAGATCACTTCCGGTTGCATTTCTTCACTCAACTTACGGAATTGATCATCTACAATTACTCGTTCCAACATATGTTCTAGTTGCGGTGAAGTTTGATATAAAAGCATATCACGATAATAGTAAATGAAATCCTCCATAAAACGAACTGGATCCTTCCCTTTACTCATCATTTCATCTATGATCTGTAATGCTCTTGATACATCATTTTCACGTATGCATTCTACTAAATTGCCTAAGTATTGCTGAGAAACAGATCCTGTTACGGCCAATACATCTTCTGTCGTAACAATCTCATCACTATAAGATATAGCCTGATCAATAAGACTAAGCGCGTCACGCATACCACCTTCAGCAGCACGGGCAACAATTTGTAATGCTTCATCTTCCACTTGCGTACCTTCATTTGTCACAACCGTTGATAATCTCTCAACAATATCATTCACTGATATTTTTCGGAATTCAAAACGCTGACAACGCGAAATAATTGTAGGCGGGATCTTATGAGGTTCTGTTGTCGCCAAAATAAAGATAACATGTCCTGGCGGCTCTTCTAAGGTTTTTAAAAGCGCATTAAATGCACCCATAGAAAGCATGTGAACTTCATCAATAATGTATACTTTATATTCTACAGCACTTGGAGCATATTTTACTTTATCTCTAATATCTCGAATTTCATCTACACCGTTATTTGAAGCCGCATCAATTTCTAATACATCTGAAATGGATCCTTGTGTAATTCCTAAACAAGAAGGACATTCATTACAAGGTTCAGCTACCGGAGCATGTTCACAGTTAATTGCTTTTGCAAATACTTTTGCAATTGTCGTTTTTCCTGTTCCCCTAGGACCAGAAAATAAATAAGCATGTGAAACTTTCTCTTGAAGAAGGGCATTTTGCAACGTTTTTGTCACGTGCTTTTGACCGACTACATCTTCGAACTTTTGCGGTCTCCATGTTCGGTATAACGCTTGGTATGACACGAAAATACGGCCTCCCTCAAAGGTTATTATCTCATTTATTATAACCCATTCTGTTTATAGATTCCAAAAGTTATTTTCTATACAAAAAACTCACCTTTGTATTAAGGTGAGTTTTGTATACATATATAACTGCCGTGCACCCTCCGTCGATTACGTACCATAAGCGTTACTCAAGCAGTTAGCTCGGTTCAGGCACTCCTGCGGCACACGAGAAGACCCGCTTATTGCTGCTTCCTTCCGGACCTGACAAGGTTCACGGGGTCCCGTTGCGCAGGACCCAAACGTCAACACCACTTACTTAAGGCAGACCTTACAGCAACATAACCTCGAGAGGGGATTCGGCCTCGCTAGAGCGGATTGCGAGTATAGGGCACCGCTACCTCCCCGCTTAGCACGGCAAAGTTAAAACCAATATTCGGTTGCCTTCATTAAAGGCATTATCAGTATAACTTGTTTCTTTATAAAATGCAAATACGTTAGTTCCCAGTATTTTTATCTAATTTTTTTATCGCTTTTCTTTTTTTACGAAGCTCTCTAAAAAAGTTTGTTAACAACGTACCGCATTCTTCCTCTAATACACCAGATACTACTTCACATTGATGATTGAAGCGTTCATCTGTTAAAAGATTCATTAATGTCCCTGCACACCCGCCCTTCGGATCACTTGCACCATATACAACTCGCTTCACTCGTGATAAAACAATTCCACCCGCACACATTGGACAAGGTTCTAATGTTACATACAATGTTGCATCTTCTAAACGCCATGTCCCTAATTTTTTACACGCCTCATCTATCGCTAGCAACTCAGCATGAGCTATTGATCTTTGCTCAGTTTCCCTTAAATTATGGGCAATACTAATTACCTCACCATCTAACACTATAACTGCTCCAATTGGCACTTCCTGTATTTCCTCTGCCTTTTTGGCTTCTTCTATCGCTAATTGCATAAAATAAATATCTTGATCTTGTTCCATAACATAGTCCTTTCATTACAAATAAAGTACACTTATTTCCATTTACTACACAGGGGATAACTTTTATATATTCAATCCACCCTAAAAGAAAAAAGAGAGGGGATTACATATGAAAAATACCGCCTTGCTCATTATCGATATGATTAATGACTTTGAATTTTCCCACGGACCCATTCTAGCTCAAAAATGTGAGACTATCACAAACCCTATTTTACAATTAAAGAAAAAAATGAAATCCTTCGGCTATCCTATAATTTACGTTAATGACCATTATCAACTTTGGAGATCTGATATCGACCAACTTATTACTCATTGCACAAATAAATATAGCGAAAATATAATCCATAAGATTGCTCCAAGTTCTGATGATTACATTTTTATTAAACCACATTATTCCGCTTTTTATGAAACACCTTTAAATTCATTACTAGGTTATTTAAAAATAGAAAATCTAATATTAACAGGAGTTGCCGGAAATATATGTATCCTATTTACAGCTAATGATGCCCATATGAGAAATTATACATTGTATGTACCACAGGATTGTATCGCCTCTAACAACGACCAAGATAATATACATGCTTTAAAAATAATGGAAACTACATTGAAAGCAAATATAACATCGTCATCCAAAATAAAATTTAATTAATACATATATCTATTTTCTAACTTTTTATATCAAATTAACCCGCTCGCTTCCCTCTTGTGCTACAATAATTCTGTTTTGTGTTTTTAGTAGTCACGGTAAATCACTGATTGAAAGGAGGAAACAGCGTGACCGGAGTACCATTTATTACGGTTGAAGGACCAATTGGTGTTGGAAAAACTTCACTTGCGAAGGAAATTTCAACTCACATGCAACTCCACTTACTAAAAGAGATTGTTGATGAAAATCCCTTTTTAGGAAAGTTCTATGAAGACATCGACGAATGGAGTTTTCAAACAGAGATGTTCTTTCTTTGTAATAGATACAAACAATTAGAAGATATTAACATAAAGTATTTGAATCAAAGGAAACCAGTAGTAGCGGATTACCATATCTTTAAAAATTTAATTTTTGCATCCCGCACATTAAAAGACTCTCAATATGACAAGTACATGCAAATTTATCGTATCCTTACTCAAGATATGCCTGTGCCAAACGTCATTGTTTATTTAACAGCTAGCCTAGAAACATTGCAAAAACGAATCGCCATGCGCGGAAGAGAATTTGAAAAAAACATGGATCCAAATTACTTACTACAGCTCACAAAAGATTATGAAACAGCAATGGATGCTTTTAAAAAAGATCATCCGGAAATACCAGTATTGAAATTTAATGGAGACGATATGGATTTTGTAAAAAATCCTGATGATTTAAACGTCATCCTATCTGCCCTTCAAAATACTCTCTTAAAGGAGTCGAAATAATAATGAATTTAAGGCAAAAATATGATATACCCAATGACGCAGTAATCACTATCGCCGGAACGGTAGGTGTGGGTAAATCAACTATGACAACTGCATTAGCTAATGCTTTAGGTTATCGCACATCATTTGAAAAAGTAGATTCCAATCCATATTTGGACAAGTTCTATGCGGACTTCACTCGCTGGAGCTTCCACCTACAAGTGTACTTTTTAGCAGAACGATTTAAGGAACAAAAAAGAATTTTTGAATACGGTGGCGGTTTTGTTCAAGATCGTTCTATTTACGAAGACACTGGAATTTTCGCAAAGATGCATCATGAAAAAGGTACGATGACGGAAACTGATTATGAAACATACAAAGGGTTATTTGACGCTATGGTCATGACTCCTTACTTCCCTCATCCAGACTTATTAATTTACTTAGAAGGTTCTTTCGATGATATTGTCGATCGTATTCAAGAACGCGGACGCCCAATGGAACAGCAAACGCCAATTGAGTACTGGAAAGAAATGCATGGACGTTATGAAAACTGGATTAACAACTTTAATTCATGCCCTGTATTACGCTTAAATATTAATGAGTACGATATTTTAAAAGATGGGGATTCAATCGAACCAATCATTAAAAAAATTGGCCATTTTTTAAAACAAACACGTAAACTTGTAAAATAAAAAACCCGTGCATATGCACGGGTTTTCCTATTAAATTACTTCTTCTTTGTTGGAGCAATAATTTCACTCTCAGGTTTTCCTGCGTTAATACGCTGACGAACAGTACTTGTACTAATATCGTATGCTTCAGCAATCTCTTTAACAGTCATTTCTTTCCCGTTAATTACTGCTGTTAATACTTTACCTGTACGTTTTGGAGCCGCTTCTTTCTTTACAGCTGCTTTTTTAACTTGTTTTGGCACCTCTACTTTATTCGTAGCTGGTTTTACATCACAAGTACAACCACAAAGTTTACGGAATGTATCATCACTAATAATGCGTGATACGTTTGCACCACTGTTTAAAATTCTATTGTTCTTACAGACAGGACATTGTACATAATATAAAGTTTTTCCATCTAAAGGAAACGTTTGTATAATAAGATCCATGTTGACTCCTTTCATATCTATGAAGATAATCATCGGAATATGAGTGTGTAATAAGGACAAAATTACCTTACACCATACTTTATGATTGGTTTTAAAATAAAAACTCGTTACGTGTTGGTAACGAGTTCTCCAATCTCCACTTATATGCGCTGTTGTCAATTATATCTGGAGGAGGTAGAGGGATTCGAACCCCCGCGCGACTCTCGCCGCCTGTCGGTTTTCAAGACCGATCCCTTCAGCCAGACTTGGGTATACCTCCATATTGACATCAAATATAATATCAAAAGAAAAACAGTTAGTCAACCCTACTAAAATAAATTATGAGGAAAGGAAAATTTTACTTTCCCCTTCCTACATTACAGTACTGACAACGCTCATAATTACCAATCACTCATACCGATGAATGTTTAAATTTACTTAATAACTGTTTTTCCTCCCATATAAGGGCGAAGAACTTCTGGAATTATAATTGTACCATCTTCTTGTTGGTAGTTTTCTAAAATAGCTGCAACCGTACGTCCAATTGCAAGACCAGATCCATTTAATGTATGGACATGTTCTGGTTTTCCATTTGGCTCACGGCGGAAACGGATATTTGCACGTCTCGCTTGGAAAGCTTCAAAATTACTACAAGAAGAAATTTCACGATATGTGCCATAGCTTGGAATCCATACTTCAATATCGTATTTCTTCGCTGCTGTAAATCCTAAATCGCCTGTGCACATGCTCATAACGCGATATGGCAACTCTAATAATTGTAACACGCGTTCTGCATCATTTGTTAATTTTTCTAACTCTTCATAAGAATCTTCTGGTTTTACGAACTTCACAAGCTCTACTTTATTGAACTGATGCTGGCGAATTAAACCGCGTGTATCGCGACCAGCTGAACCTGCTTCAGAGCGGAAGCAAGAGCTAAATGCAGCATATCTTATAGGCAATTGCTCTTTATTTAAAATCTCATCACGATGCATATTCGTTACAGGTACTTCAGCTGTTGGAATTAAGAAATAATCTTCACTTTCAATACGGAATGCATCTTCTTCAAACTTTGGAAGTTGTCCTGTTCCTGTCATACTTGCACGGTTTACCATATATGGAGGTAATACTTCTTCATATCCATGCTCATCAGTATGAAGATCAAGCATAAAGCTAATTAAAGCACGCTCTAATCTTGCACCAGCACCTTTGTAAAATACGAAGCGGCTTCCTGTTACTTTCCCAGCGCGTTCAAAATCTAAAATTCCTAAATCAGTAGCAAGATCCCAATGTGGTTTTGGTTCAAAAGTAAATTCTTTCACTTCTCCCCAAGTACGCGCTACTACATTATCATCCTCTGTTTCACCGACTGGAGCAGACTCATGAGGGATATTTGGAATAGATAACATTAATCTTTCTAAGTCTTCTTCAACTGTGCGAAGTTCGTTATCAAAATCCTTTACTTTTTCTCCAACCTCACGCATTTCTAAAATTAGAACTTCTGCATCTTTCTTTTCGCGCTTTAATACAGAGATTTGTTGAGACACTTCATTACGTTTACTTTTTAATTCTTCTGTCTGAACAAGTAGTTCTCTTCTTCTCGTATCAAGTTCTTCAAAACGTCCGAAATCAGTTAGATCTTCACCTCTATGCTGTAATTTCGCTTTTACTTCTTCAAAGTTTGTACGTAAAAATTTAATATCAAGCATTATATACTCCTCCTTTTATTTTATAAAACACAAAAAACTCCCGTCCCTATATAAAGGGACGGGAGTTAACCCGCGTTGCCACCCTAGTTGAAAGCATTACCGCTTTCCTCTCAAGTAGAAATAACGGCTCTTCACCGGGAATGCTTACTAATCCAAAAGATGTTCCACATTCCATTCCAGGATGGATTCACAAACTGTTTCTATCGATTTCCACCAACCATCGACTCTCTATAAGAAACAACATTTGTTACTATTTCCTATCAACACGCTTATTTTATAAAATTGTTACCATCAATTTACTATAATCTTATACAAGTTGCAAGTTACTTATACAACTTTTTTCATTTTCGCTTCTTTTACCATTTCAACAAAGTATGCTGTTACACGATGATCATCTGTTAATTCCGGATGGAATGAAGCAGCTAAAAACTGATCTTGTCTTACCGCTACCATTCGGTCACCATGCTTAGAAAGCACTTCAACATTATCAGCTACTTCTACAACATACGGCGCACGGATAAATACACCAACGAAGTCTTCACCCACGCCTTCAATTGAAAGCGCAGCTTCAAAACTATCCTTTTGGCGTCCGAACGCATTGCGCTCAACTGTAATATCCATAGCACCAATATGTGCTTCTTCATAGCCAATAAGTGTTTTCGCAAGAAGAATCATCCCTGCACATGTACCAAACATTGGTTTACCAGACTTTGCAAATGTGCGAAGTGGTTCCATGAAAGCATACTTATCAATAAGACGGCGCATTGTTGTACTTTCACCGCCTGGTAAAATAAGACCATCAATCTCTTCAAGTTGCTCTATACGCTTTACAACAACAGCTTCTGCACCACTTGCTTCAACTGATTTTACATGTTCACGAACTGCACCTTGAAGACCTAGTACACCGATTTTCACCATTTTAAAGTTCTCCTTTAATTACCATCCACGCTCTTGCATGCGTTGTTCTGGTAATAACGTTGAAATTTCGATACCTTTCATTGCATTACCTAACCCTTTAGAAAGGCTTGCAATTAGTTCGTAATCTTCATAATGAGTCGTTGCTTCAACGATTGCACGTGCAAATCTCTCTGGGTTTTCTGATTTGAAGATACCAGATCCAACAAATACCCCATCAGCACCAAGTTGCATCATTAATGCAGCATCTGCTGGCGTTGCTATACCACCTGCCGCAAAATTTACAACTGGTAAGCGACCAAGACGTTTAATTTCAAGTAATACTTCGTAAGGAGCACCAGTATTTTTTGCATATGTCATTAACTCATCTTCACGTAGACTCGCAACTTGACGGATTTCTGCATTGACTTGGCGCATATGACGCACTGCCTCTACAATGTTTCCTGTTCCTGGTTCACCTTTTGTACGAAGCATAGATGCACCTTCTGCAATACGGCGTGCAGCTTCTCCGATATCACGGCAACCACATACAAATGGAACTGTGTAATCACGTTTATTTAAATGGTATACTTCATCAGCAGGAGTTAATACTTCACTCTCATCGATATAGTCTACCCCTAATGATTCTAATACACGTGCTTCTACAAGGTGACCGATACGGCATTTTGCCATAACCGGAATTGACACTGCCCCCATAACTTCTTCAACGATTGTTGGGTCTGCCATACGAGAAACGCCACCTGCTGCACGAATGTCTGCTGGTACACGCTCTAATGCCATAACGGCAACTGCGCCTGCCTCTTCTGCAATTTTTGCTTGTTCAGCGTTAATTACGTCCATAATAACGCCGCCTTTTTGCATTTCTGCCATTCCACGTTTTACACGCTCTGTCCCTGTTACATTTGTCATGTACAAAAACCCCCCTAGGTGAATTGCTTTCCCCCGTTAAAGGCGAAAATTAAGAATACTCTTACATTCTACCACTAACTATCAGATGCTTGTCTACTACTTTTTCATAAAGTCGGTATGAAAAATAGGAATAAAAAAAAAGCCCCTACCATGAGGAGCTTCTAAAACCAACCTTTTACTGTATCAACAGCACTATTCCACATACCACTAAAGAATGAACCAATTCCGCGCATAGCACGAGTAAACCAGTTTGCTTCTTCTACTTCAGATGTTGTTACAAGATCCACTTGCAACGACTTACCAGTTAAAAATCCAGGGTCGTTTGTATCTTTTGGCGCAATTACCATTTGACCAAGCGCAGCTCCCTTTTTAATAGGTGCTTCTTGTCCCTTACTTGATTCTTTTAATTCTGTTTTATAAACATCTTTACTTCCTTTTGGCACTGGAAGTGAAATAGCTTGTTTCGTTTGAACTGCTACATCTTTATCTTTCGCATTTTCTACTCTTACTGTTTCTTGTCCTTTTACTGAAGAACCTTTTTTATACATTTGTTTCACTTCAAAGTTAGCAAATCCATAATCATATAGCTTCTTTGTTTCATCAAAACGTGCTGTATGAGAACTTGTTTTAATAACTACAGAAATAAAACGCATACCGTTTCTTTCAACCGTACCAGTGAAGCAATCTCCTGCTTCTGGAGTTGAGCCTGTTTTCAGACCATCTACGCCATCATATTCTTTAACTAAGCCCTTTAACATCCAGTTCCAGTTTGACATTGCAAACTTCTCTTTTTCTGGACGGAATTCTTTTTTAGGAATTTTTGCTGTATCTAACACTTTTGGATAATCTTTAATTAAATGTTGTGCTAAAATTGCAACATCCTTTGCAGACATTTTATTTTCTTCATCTGCTGTTGTTCCTTCAGGATGCATTCCCTTTAAATCTTTATTCGTTAAACCTGTAGAATTGACAAATTTATAATTTTTCAACCCTAGTTCTTTCGATTTATCATTCATCATTTTTACGAAATCTACTTCTTTACCTGCAATTGCTTCTGCTAATGCAATTGTTGCACCATTTGCAGAAAAGATTGCCATTGCCTCATATAACTCTTTTACTGTATAAGAGCCACCATTTTCTAATGCAACATTTGATAATGAAGCATCTTGTGAAACCTTATATGCATATTCAGAAACCTTAATTTTCTGGTCCCACTTAAGTTTTCCTTTATCCACTGCTTCGTGAACTAAATATTCACTCATCATCTTTGTCATACTAGCAATGGATAATAATTCATCTGCATTCTTTTGATATAAAATTTTCCCAGAATTCGCTTCTACTAAAATTGCCGCACCTGCTTCAATGTTTAAAGCGGCTCCTGTTTCAGCTGACGCATTGCTATATGGCATAAAAATGCTACAAGCTAGTGTAAGCACTGTTACCAAAGCAATGAATCTTTTGCAAAACATACCTTTCACTTTTGCTACCCCCAATATCTATGTACTCACATAACCGTTATTCTAACATAATCAAAAAAAAATAGACAGAGATATCAAATCTCTGTCTATTTGTATATAAGACATTATAATGAGTAGTTTGGAGCCTCTTTTGTAATTTGTACGTGATGAGGATGACTTTCACGTAAGCCTGCACCTGACATACGAATGAATTGTGCATTTTCGCGTAAGAATTCTAAATCCTGTGCTCCGCAATATCCCATACCTGCACGTAAGCCACCAACTAATTGGTGAACTGTATCTGCTAAAGGTCCTTTATATGGTACTCGTCCTTCAATACCTTCTGGGACAAGTTTTTTATTTCCTTCTTGGAAGTAACGATCTTTACTTCCTTTTTCCATCGCACCGACAGAACCCATACCACGATACACTTTAAATTGACGACCTTGGTAAATTTCAGTTTCTCCAGGACTTTCGGCAACACCAGCAAACATACTACCTAGCATAACAACATGTGCTCCTGCTGCTAAAGCTTTAACCATATCACCAGAGTACTTAACACCGCCATCAGCAATAACTGGAATACCGTGTTTACGAGCTTCGGTTGCACAATCATAAACTGCTGTTAATTGTGGTACACCAACACCAGCTACAACACGTGTTGTACAAATAGAACCTGGTCCAATACCAACTTTAACTACGTTTGCACCAGCTTCAATTAATGCTTTCGTTGCTTCAGCTGTAGCAACATTTCCAGCGATAATATTTAATGATGGATATTTAGCACGAACTTCTTTTACCTTATCAATAACGCCTTTAGAATGCCCATGAGCTGTATCAAGAACGATTGCATCTACGCTTGCTTTTACTAATGCATCGATACGAAGCATCGCATCAGCTGTTACACCAACTGCCGCTCCAACTAATAAGCGTCCTTGCTTATCTTTAGCAGAGTTTGGGAATTCAATTACTTTTTCAATATCTTTTATTGTAATCAGCCCTTGTAATACACCGTTATTATCAACAAGAGGGAGTTTTTCAATTTTATACTTTTGTAGGATCTTTTCAGCTTCTTCCAGTGTAGTACCAACTGGAGCTGTAATTAATTGTTCTTTTGTCATTACGTCAGAAATTTTGATTGAGTAGTCTTGGATGAAGCGCATATCACGGTTTGTAATAATACCAACTAATTTTCGCTCATCTAAATTATTTACAACCGGTACACCTGAGATACGATATTTTCCCATAAGATGTTCTGCATCATATACTTGATGTTCTGGAGTTAAGAAGAAAGGATCTGAAATAACGCCGCTTTCAGAGCGCTTTACTTTATCAACTTGCTCTGCTTGTTGCTCAATAGACATATTCTTATGAATAATTCCTAAACCACCTTGGCGAGCCATTGCAATAGCCATGTCAGCTTCTGTCACTGTATCCATTCCTGCACTAATTAACGGGATGTTTAGCTGTAAGCTTTCAGATAAAACTGTTTTAACACTTACTTCTCTTGGTAATATATCTGACCTAGCTGGTACAAGTAATACATCATCAAAAGTCAAACCTTCTTTAACAAATTTAGATTCCCACATAATTGTTCCCCCTATGATACCAGAAATTATTATTAGTAGCTTATCAATTGGTTAAAATACTGTCAAGGACGTATATATATGTTAGAATTTTTAGACAATAAAAGGAGCGTAATATATGCATCAAACATCTTGCACTTGGCAGCAGTTAAGTTTCTTTTTTTCATCTCAAAACGTACAACGTTATCTTGCCCGTTGTTATGAAAAATCCTCTATTCAGGATGCCGAAAAAAAAAGTTTTGAAAATTGTTATCCCTTTATTTATTACTTAGAACACGGGAAAAATTATTATGAATTATATAAGACAGCTCCATTTTCCATTCAACCAATGTTGTTATTTTATGGAATTAGCCAACTTTTTAAAGCATGTCTACTAACCATTGATCCTAACTATCCTGAGTCCACTACTGTTTTAGCTCATGGCGTTACAACTCGCAAACGAAAAAAACAAGGGTATCAATTTTTAGAAGATGAGGTGAAGGTACAAAAAAACGGATTGTTTACTCATGTTGCAGAACAACTGTTTCACATGAAACACTTAGAAGCAGAAAAATTTAACATGTTAGAACTAATGGGAAATATTCCAGAATTACAAAATTTGTTTCGCTATAGTCAAAAAGGATCGACTTTATATAAAATCGATTCAACAATTAAAAATGAGCTCTCCTTTTCAGCCAACCTACTAGATCGATTACATATGACTAAAGAGAGATTTTCCCGCTACATTGAAACATCTTGTAAGCATTTATCAATGCAACATGTACCTGAGAAAACTAATGAATCGAATTTACTTTTTACGGCGCCAATTCAATCATGGAATCCTATGTACAGTACTCCTTTATACTATGAACATCTTACTAATACTTATTATTTACCACTTACAACTGATCCTAGAAATCCTAAACCAGTATTACCTGAACTCCTCGTTCATTATTTATTGCTCTATAATTTAAGCATGATTTCTAGGTATGAAACAGATTGGTGGTATGACTTACTTGGAAGCTATGGCTCTGAAGATTATCCATTTATTTATCAATTTCTTAATATTTCTGCTCAAAAAATCCCTTACTATATTTCATCATTTTTACTAACAGAACCTAACCTATTTCATGGGAAATAAAAAAACACAAGTCAAAAGACTTGTGTTTTTAGTTGCTTGGCGACGTCCTACTCTCACAGGGACAAGGTCCCAACTACCATCGGCGCTAGAGAGCTTAACTTCCGTGTTCGGTATGGGAACGGGTGTGACCTCTCTGCCATCATCACCAAACTATGAAGGCATATTCCTTCAAAACTAGATAACATT
>NZ_JBQENW010000057.1:0-13835 GCF_052044835.1 Bacillus sp. 22475
GGAACAGACCCATCTACAAAACCTGTATAATTTCCGTTAGGACCATCATACGTGTTAATACCGCCACCTGGTGGATATTTTGAATAAGCACTGAACCATTGCACATCGAAATGTTCCAGAGCAGCCCATGCCTCGTTTCCGAGACAAATCATAGGATTTTCAAACCATGCTGCATCTATAATAAGGTACGGTGTTTTATCATAAATTACTCTCGTAAAATGTCCACCTTGTGGTTGGCTATATAGATTAATACCACCGTTATTCGGATATTTATTTACAGCAATTCCAAGACCTACTGGTTGTATCGGTTTATCAGTATTGTTGCCACCTCCATCAAAATTCACATATTGCTTTACAATTTCAGAGTAGAAGAAATTCCCTCCGTTTTTATATCGATAACCACCATTGTAAGCAACAGCGATAGGGTTACTATATTTCACCATAGCACCAGTTGTATTTCCAAGAGATGGTGCAACAACCGTTTTAGAATACAGATCCGCCACCGGTAATGAATGTTGTTTGTTGTTAGAAGCTAACCAGCGAAGATAAGCTCGTCCAAAATTATATGATTGAACAATGGCACTTAAATCTGTAATGCCATTTTTCTTCGCATCATCAAAAGCACCCTTTAAATGCTTCACTCCGTAATAAATTGAATCTTTCGGGTTTTTAATTGTATTCATTGCCCATCCTTGTGATTCACTGGATTGCATAATATCAGGTGTCGTTTCAGAATTCCCTCCACTTTCTACCATAATAATTCCAAGCACGTAAGGAACTAACTCAGATACACCTTGTGCAGCACATTCACTTTCTACCATTGATTGCCAACGTAATACCTGTTGTGGTAAATTCTTTGTTTTGACTGAAGCAGCTAATAAATTCATCATTAAACATCTCCTTGTTTTTCTATTATTTCCGCCTGTAAAACTACTACTTTACTAAATATAACTAAAAGCCAAATACCCATTAATCCATCAAATTACTTCATGTTACTCACCTTCTTTCACAACAAAAAGAGCAACCATAAAAATAGTTGCCCTTTCGTCGAAATCTTATATTACTACTATAAATCACTTTTTCAATACTTTCTGTACACTGCATGTATCCTACAAAAAGGTAACATTAAAATCCATCTAAAAACTTGACAATCTTCCTTATTTCAGCGTGTTTCCGGCGTATATAGCCTGTACTATAATGTAATTCAAACGCAATTTGTTCTAAAGTCATTCCATCAACATATTTCATTTTAAGTATTTGATGATCCAGTCCTGTAAACTTATTAATCAAAAGCTTTAAATCATACTCTTCATTCATCTTATGAGCTAATTCATATTCAATTGCTTCAATCCGCCCTTCTACCTTAGCCCCTTCCGATTCAGCGGTTAACCTTACATTTTGCAAATCACCGCTAATCCAACGCTTCAATTCGGCTTTTGATTTATCTAAGTTGTATTCTAAATAAGCAATTTCTTCTTCTAACTTCTTATAATCTTTGAGCCATTCGAACATTTACTGATTCACCCACTTCCGTTCTTTTTACAAAGTCTCTTAATACTAATTTAATAGAATGAATATGCTTAATAGCCTTTTCAATCTTTATTATTTGTAAATCATCTAGCATTTTTTCTTATGACCTATATTTATTTAACACTTCTTGTAATCTCTCACGCTCTTCATCAATAGACTGCACAGTTTTTCTTTCCTCTTCTAGATTTGTTGATTCATCATCTTTATATAACCAATCGGGTACAATCTCTTTTCTATTTGAGTACTTCCTACCTGTCCCGTTATATTTCTTTTTCTTGCTCATTTCGAAACGTCTATCTAGTATGGCCACATCAACTAATGTTTTAACTTCTTGCTCCTTCCAATTCCTCAATATAGCCTTAATGTAGTTCCACCTTGGTGCATTCTCATCAACGGCTTTATTAATTGCATGCTGAATTAACTCATCACTAAACAAATTACAAAAATCCCCCAACTCTGCAATTGCAATTTCACTTAACGGAATGCCCATCCCCTTAATAAAGTTACAACTTACTTTAACCCTCTCATTAATGAATACACGAGAGTCTAATTTATCCATATCATCATAATGATTAGTATTTCGTTTATTAGTAGTTAGTCTATTAGTATTTAGTAGTGTCTGATTTTCCACATATAGCTTTACCACATCTTGGTTTTCCACTTGTGGCATGTTCCTTTGTGGCGTTTCGTAAATTTCCGTATCCCACCTTGTAATCTTTTTCGTATTCCCATCACGAACAGGATAACGTTTTACATAACCTAATTCTTTTAATTCCTTAAAACCTGTACGGAGCGAATCTTCTCCATCCTTAGCATGTCGAGCTAATTCGCTAATATGAAAAGTCCAATCGTCTGGTAATGTAAGCGCATAGGCTAAGATTCCTTTCGCTTTCCATGACAACCTTTCATCTTTTAAACCAGTATTATTTATAACGGAATAATTACTATCTTTTTTCACTCGAATAATCCCCATACTAGCCACCTCATAATTTCTCAAAAACGGTATTCAATGTTATACTTATCTAGAGATATTTTTTCTTATAGAATCCGCTGCAACGGATTCTTTTCTTATTCATTCAAAACAATCATGCTATCCATATCTATTTTCTTCTAAACCTCTCTTATTCCTCAAATTCAACATCCACTTGAATTTCGATATTCATTGGAATTTCTTGTGTTATACGAATCACATTTTGACTCATTCCTTTTTGAATAAGCTTTCTAACCTGCTCTTTTGCATCTTCTTTTGTTTTAAATTCACTGACAGTTGGTAGTCCTGCTAAACTGCTAGTAATCACTAAAATCTTTCTTTGCATGTTTTTTCCTCCTACTGAATGTCTGCCATATTTATTTGTGAGTTTTTAACTGTAATTTCTTCATTTAAAACAGTTGGAATTGAATATTCTTCATTAATAATTTGTATTGCTCTATCCAAATGATGACGCTTAATAGCTTTATAACTATTCACACCAAATTCCCGATGCAACTGACTGTAAATGTCTCTATATAACTTCCTTCTAAGGCCGATATCCTGATAAGAATTTGAATTTTTACCTCCCAATAACATAACACCTAACCTTTTTACAGCCCTTGTTATTTCTTCACACTCGATAGCATACAGCGGCGTATTTTCTCGCAATCCCTTCACCTCAGACTTAATCTCTTGTATCTCCTGGGTATGCCCTTCTAACGCAGCAAATGTTAACTTTAAAACCCCCATTGGATCCTTTGGCACATTTTGTTGATTTTGTATATACTGCTTCATTCGTTTGAACTCTTTCATAAATTTAATTTTTATTTGAACCGCTTCTCTAGTCGTATATCCCATAACAAGTAACGTGAATGCTTCTTCTGTTAAATCATATTTAGGAATTCGCCTGTTCTTCGAATTCATATAAGTGGACTCGTGAAAATTTTCTCCTCCAAACTCTTCATCTACATATACAATTTGTTTTCGAACTTCCTTCAAAACATCGAAGTGATCTTTTTTGAATATCTTCGCAATTACCAAACTATCCGTTACTACTTTGCCATTAACTTCAAATACTAATGAACTATGTACTGATGAGTCAGTTAATTGCCCCATCCTCATCTCCTCCTCACTACTAATTTTGAACTATCTTTATTGTATTGAGATAATTTCGCACTACGCATAATTCGTTGCTTTCTTTTTACAGATTAACTAATTATCGAAATTTAAAATACATACTATGATATGAACCCTTTTATTAAGTCATTATTCAATAATTCAGTTATCCATTTTAAGCAATTCTCCTCCGATTTCAATTCGCTTCGTTTTCTTCAAATTCAAAAAGATATTCCAAATTATGTTCTGGAAAAAAAGTTTTCTTAATTTCAAAAGCTTCATCATAATAAAAACGAAATTTACCATTTATTTTGTCGCTCACTGTTGCGTGGCGAAGTTTCAGATGCGAAGAAATTTGTGTAATCATAATTCTTTTTCTCGCCATCTCTGCACGCAAATTCGGATACATCGACTCACCACCTATCTTTTGTACGATATTGCGTTCATTTCCATTTAAATATAAACTCAATTTCGTATTTAGTCAACAAAAAAAACGTATTTAAATACTCAATTTCGTATACTTTTCTATTTACTAACAAATTCAGTTAGGTTATGATATATACATAAATACGCAATATCGTATACACTTTAATACGAAAGATGGTGAAAGTAATGAAAAAAGCAGAGGTTGTAACACGCTTAATAAAAGAAGCTGGCTATAGCAAAAGAGCCTTCGCCGAAAAAATAGGTCTCCCCCCCACAACACTGCAATCCATGTTATCAAGAGGGATTGGTAAAGCATCTGTTGATAATGTAATAAAAGTTTGTAAGGGATTAGGAATCACTACTGATGATTTAGAAAAACTCGCAACTCAAGAGGACAATACTGTTAAAGAAGAAGTTTCTATTTATGAAACCATCCAAAACGATCAATCAAATATTATTCATATTCCTATCATTGGTTCTGTAGCAGCTGGTACACCTATATTCGCTGAAGAAAATATCGAAGGCTATTTACCAATGCTAAGTACATTTTTAAACAAGCGTAAAAAGTATTTTTACCTTACTGTAAAAGGCACTAGCATGAATCTCGAATTCCCTGATGGTTCTTATGTCTTAGTAGAGGAAACCCCTTATGTTGAAAACGGACAAATTGCTGTTGTAAAAGTCAACGGTTATGATGCTACTGTGAAAAAGATTTCAAAATCTGGAAGCATCATTACTTTAATACCATTGAGTAATGACCCTATCCACGAACCACAGACTTACGACCTTTCAGCGGAAGATGTAAAAATCATTGGTCGCGTTGTACAGGCAGTAAAGAATTATTAAGTTATAGCACAAGTAATTTTAAAAAAAGATAAAATCAATTCTTTTGAAAAGATTTTCTTAGTAACATGATTCAAGAAACCAAAAACAATCCATTATCTAGTAGTTAATATATCCAATAACTTCACTAAAAAAAGCCCTGATACCGTAGTATCAAGGCTTTTTATTTCACAAATTATATAAAACTTACGTTTATCTGATAATGTTCTTCTGTGATATCACTACTTGTTATTAATTATTGGCTTTTATGTGGCTGTTTTTCATTTTGCAACCACATAAAATTGTAATAATAGGGAATTAAAAAACCCTTGATACGAGTTGTATCAAGGGTTCAAGCCTCTTAGTATAGAGACATATATTGGTCGCGTTCCCATTGGTGAACTTGTGTTCTAAAGATATCCCACTCAATCTCTTTCGCTTCGATGAAATGCTCAAGTAAGTGTTCTCCTAGTGCACCGCATACTACTTCATTAGACTGTAATGTAACTAATGCTTGCGCTAATGTTGCCGGTAAGTCAACGATACCTGCTTCTTCGCGCTCTTCTTTTGTCATTACATAGATGTTACGGTCTACTGCAGCTGGTGGAGTTAATTTGTTTTTAATTCCATCAAGACCTGCAGCTAATAATGTAGCCATTACTAAATATGGGTTTGCAGCTGGGTCAACACTACGTACTTCTACGCGTGTACTAATACCACGAGATGCAGGGATACGTACTAACGGGCTACGGTTTTGTGCAGACCATGCTACGTAACAAGGCGCTTCATATCCAGGTACTAGACGTTTATATGAGTTTACAGTTGGGTTTGCTATCGCTGTAAATGCTGGTGCATGTTTTAAAATACCTGCGATGAAGTGACGAGCATCATCACTTAGTTGTAAGTCACCGTTTGCATCAAAGAATACGTTCTCACCATTTTTAAATAATGATAAGTTACAGTGCATACCTGAACCGTTCACACCGTATAGTGGTTTTGGCATAAATGTTGCGTGTAAACCATGTTTACGAGCAATTGTTTTTACAACAAGTTTGAATGTTTGAATGTCATCACATGAGCGAATTGCATTTGCATATTTAAAGTCAATTTCATGCTGCCCTGGAGCAACCTCATGGTGAGATGCTTCAATTTCAAATCCCATTTCTTCAAGTTCAAGAACGATATCACGACGACAGTTTTCCCCTAGATCCATCGGCGCAAGGTCGAAGTATCCACCGTTATCGTTTAATTCTAATGTTGGATTTCCTTTTTCATCAACCTTAAATAGGAAGAATTCTGGCTCTGGTCCAAGATTGAAGTCTGAAAATCCTAAAGCTTCCATTTCTTTTAACACACGTTTTAAGTTGTTACGTGGGTCTCCATCAAATGGAGTGCCATCTGCATTGTAAATATCACAGATTAGTCGAGCTACTTTACCTTTTTCAGCTGTCCAAGGGAAAATTACCCAAGTGTCTAAATCAGGATATAAATACATATCAGATTCTTCAATACGTACGAAACCTTCAATCGAAGATCCATCAAACATCATTTTGTTATCAAGAGCTTTCGTTAATTGTCTCACTGGAATCTCTACGTTTTTAATTACCCCTAAAAGGTCCGTAAATTGTAAACGGATATACTTTACATTCTCTTCTTTCGCCAAACGGAAAATATCTTCTTTTGTGTATCTAGACATTATAAATTCCTCCTTAGTCCCTCTAATCGCCTTCAGAATCAGTTATCTTTAGTGAAAAAATCTTGAAATGTCACCTTGTCGCAATGAAGTTCGATTGAATCTACCTGTATGTTGTAGTTCATCTCGAAGTATTTTGCGAAGCTCAGTTTTTGAAATTTCTTTCGTTTCTTCTTTT
This sequence comes from Bacillus sp. 22475, assembly GCF_052044835.1. NCBI lineage: Bacteria > Bacillati > Bacillota > Bacilli > Caryophanales > Bacillaceae > Bacillus > Bacillus sp. 22475. The sequence continues at coordinate 6,736 of NZ_JBQENW010000057.1, forward strand.
ACTTTCACTGCTTCTGTTTGATTTTCTTTCATTAGTAACACTTGTTTAATACCAGCCATATTCAAGCCTTGATCTAACAAATCTTTAATTTCTAACAACTTATCTACATCGTTAAATGAAAATAATCTACGATTCCCCTTCGTACGGGTTGGAGAAACAAGATTATGCTCTTCATAGTAGCGAATTTGACGTGCAGACAATTGTGTTAAATCCATAACAATACCAATAGGAAACAGCGGGGCAGAACGTCTATCTTCTTTCATTTTTCAGTTCCTCCTTCGCCTTAACTGTTTCTCATTTTATACCATGTTATGTTTAGTGTCAATAGATGTTAGCTTTTCTTACATGATTTTTTATAAATTTTTTCATTCTTTTTTCTAATCTCACAAATCATTACTTTTATACGAAAAAAGCTGCCGAAATCGACAGCTTTCCTTTAAGAAATTGTTAATAAATTCTTTTCAATCAATTCATCAATCGCAGAACAAATCGCAATTTTAACATGCGAATACGTTAAGCCACCTTGAACATACGCAACATATGGCGGTCTAATTGGACCATCAGCAGACAATTCAATACTTGCACCTTGAATAAACGTTCCCGCAGCCATAATCACATCATCTTCATAACCCGGCATATAGTTTGCATACGGAGTAAAATGCGAATTAATTGGAGATGCATATTGAATTGCTTGACAGAAGGCAACCATACGGTCTTTATCATCAAATTGAACAGATTGAATTAAGTCTGTTCTTGGTGCATTCCACGCTGGTGACGTATTCATTCCTAACTTTTCTAAAAAAGCTGCTGTAAAAATCGCACCTTTTAGCGCTTGCCCCGCAACATGTGGCGCTAAGAAGAAACCTTGATACATTTCTTGCAGACTGTATAAAGACGCTCCAGCTTCGGCACCAATTCCCGGAGATGTTAAACGATATGCACACGCTTCAACATACTGTTCTTTACCAACAATGTAGCCACCAGTTTTTACAATTCCCCCGCCTGGGTTTTTAATAAGCGAACCTGCCATTAAATCCGCACCAACATGACACGGCTCTTGCTCTTCAATAAACTCACCATAACAATTATCTACAAACACAACAACATCAGGTTTAATTTCTTTAACAAACGCGATCATCTCTTTAATTTGAGAAATAGTAAACGATGGACGAGTAGCATAACCTTTCGAGCGCTGAATACCGATCATTTTCGTATTACTATGAATCGCTGCTGCAACAGCTTCAAAATCAACAAGCCCACCTTCAGTTAGCGGAACTGCATTGTAACCAATATTATATTCTTTAAATGAACCTACACCTTTCCCACGCACACCAACGATTTCCTCTAACGTATCATACGGTTTCCCAGTAATGTACAATAACTCATCTCCTGGACGTAAAATACCGAATAACGCTGTAGAAATAGCGTGAGTACCTGAAATAATTTGCGGACGAACAAGTCCAGCTTCCGCCCCAAATACATCAGCATACACTTTTTCTAACGTATCACGGCCAATATCATCATAACCATAACCTGTCGTCGGGATAAAATGCGAGTCACTAATTTTATGTTTACGAAAACTTTCTAATACACGAAACTGATTACTTTCAATTACTTCATCCGCACGTTTATGTACTTCTGTAATCTGACTCTCTACTTCTTTTACGATTGGAGCAATTTTTTCTCCATTTTTCAAACGATCAAACATTTTTATTTTCTCCTTCTTCCACTAAAAATCTCTTTAATTGCACATTAAGCGATGAATGAGTAAAAATATACCCTGCACAATCATATACAAATTTATCTTCCAGAAACTCCATCTTTGCTAATAGCGTTTCCGTCTTTAAAAGCGTTAATAACTTACCTTCACTCGGAGGGATTTCTACTCGATAACGATCCATTTCTTTCTTCATTTTCATTTCTATCGCTTCTTTTATACGCAATAAATCACTTTCTTCAAAAGCACTAGTCATTAAGAAATCACTTTTCGGAAACGGAATAAAGTTTTGATGTAATTCATCTTTTTTATTATATAACGTAATAATAGGAATATGATTAATTTCAAGTTCTGATAATAATCGTTTTACTGTTTTTTCATGCCCTATGTAGTTAGGATCCGCAGAATCAACTACATGTAAAATAACATCTGCTTCCCCCGCTTCTTCCAGTGTTGAACGAAAAGCAGCAATTAATGAAGTGGGTAAATCTTGTATAAAACCAACAGTATCAGTTAGTAATACTGTATAACCAGAAGGTAACGGCATCTTCCTCGTCGTTGGGTCTAGTGTTGCAAACAGAAGGTTTTCTTCAAACGTATTTGCTTCCGTTAATCTATTAAACAGTGTCGATTTCCCTGCATTTGTATACCCTATTAATGAAACTTGAAATACTTTATTGTCTTTTCTTCTCTCACGATATCTTTTTCGATGTTCCACAACAACTGCAAGTTGTTTCTTTATTTCATCAATATGTGATCGAATATGACGACGATCCGTCTCTAATTTCGTCTCACCGGGTCCTCTCGTTCCAATACCACCACCAAGACGTGATAAGGACAACCCTTGCCCCATAAGACGTGGCATTGTATATTGCAACTGAGCTAATTCTACTTGAAGCTTACCTTCCCTCGACTTCGCACGTTGCGCAAAAATATCTAGTATTAGTTGCGTTCGATCAATTACTCTCGCATCTAATACTGAGGATAAATTCCGAATTTGACTCGGCGTTAATTCATTATTAAATATAATAACATCCGGCTCTAATTCTTCAGTTAGCATTGTAAGCTCTTCTAATTTCCCTTTACCTATGTAAGTTGCCGGATGAAACTTTGGTCGTTTTTGCGTTGTTGAAACTAACACTTCCGCTCTCGCAGTCTTAGCTAGTGACGCAAGCTCTTTCATGGAATGCATAAATTTTTCATCATCATCTTGCGGCAATTGACAGCCTACTAATATGACTTTTTCTTTTTCTTCCATCAAATATGTTCACTCATCCTTTTCGAAATTTAAACCTTCTAATATAATAGCAGAGGAAGCACATTTCATCTAGTTAGCGGGGGAGAAAATTCATGGCATGGGAGATTTTTAGCATCATAGGCACAATCGCTTTCGCACTAAGCGGAGCCATTGTTGCAATGGAAGAGGATTATGATATTTTCGGGGTGTATATTTTAGGAATGGCAACCGCATTTGGGGGAGGTGCCCTTCGTAATTTATTAATCGGTTATCCGATTGTCGCGTTTTGGCAACAAGACATGTTATTCCAAATCGCACTTTTATCAATGACTATTATTTTTCTTTTTCCAAATAAGTTAATTAGACATTGGAAAAAGTGGGAAAATATCACTGACGCTATCGGCTTATCAGCATTTGCTGTACAAGGAGCATTATATGCTCAAAAATTAAATTTACCAATTAGCGCCACAATCGTGGCAGCTGTTTTAACTGGTATCGGCGGCGGTATCATTCGCGACCTTTTAGCCCGCAGAAAACCTCTCGTTCTTCGAGCTGAAGTATATGCCTTTTGGACAATTTTAGCAGGTTTCTTAATTGGCGCTCAAATTATTGTTAGCGATTGGGCTCTTTACATTTTATTCATTTTAATTGTTTGCTTCCGCATGGTTTCTATTCATTACAAATGGCATTTACCGCACAGACGTATCGAAACGAAAGAACGTTCAATGCATAAATAGCAATCTAACCTCTTTACATATCGTAAAGAGGTTTTTCTTTTCTAACGATTTTTTCTTTATATAATGTTTATACTAATTTTTAAAGTGAGGTGAATACAAATGACAAACCACGTTAATAAAGGAGCTCAAAAAAGTTCAGTAAACCAATTTGGACACGACCCTAATTCAGCACACGAAAAGAGCGCTAAAATGGAACGCTTCCATAAAGTGCACCAAGAAAAAGCAAAAAAAGAGTAAACGAACTTATACACAAAAATAGACGCACAGTTTATGTACTGTGCGTCTCCTCTTCGAGCATCAAATCCATACTCGATATTCCAATTAAATCATTTTTATCATACGTATCTTCTTGCAACAACCGCATCGCCTGTGTACGAATTGATTTTTCAACAATATTCCGTACATACCGCCCATTACTAAATGATGTAATTTGCGACGAATACTTCACCGCATGTAAATGATCCCTAAATTTCCATTCAGCTTCTTTTGATAACTGATATTCACGATCTTCATACATTCTCTTTCCAATTTCCAATAGCTGATTTACCGAGTAATCCGCAAATTCAATAATAAATGGAAAACGAGATTGCAGCCCTGGATTTAATGAAAGAAAGTGATTCATCTCTCTTGAATATCCAGCTAAAATCAATACAAAACCATGTTGTTTATCTTCCATATGTTTTACAAGCGTATCAATTGCTTCTTTTCCAAAGTCCTTCTCTCCTCCTCGAGCTAAAGAATAAGCCTCATCAATAAACAAAATACCTCCCATTGCTTTTTTTATTAAGTCTCTTGTTTTTTGAGCTGTATGGCCGATATACTCTCCTACAAGATCAGCACGTTCAGCTTCAACCAAGTGGCCTTTCGATAGAATATTCATCTCAAACAGCAATTTCCCTATCATTCTAGCAACAGTTGTCTTCCCTGTACCCGGATTCCCTTTAAACAACATATGAAGTACTTGCTTCTCAGACTTCAATCCCTTCTCTTGTCTTTTTTTATTCACATAAATCCAAGCATATATTTCTTTTATTATCTTTTTTATATCATCCATCCCAACAAGCTTCCCCATCTCTTCTTCAATTCTCTGCAGCATTTCATGTTTAATTGTAGTTTCATTTGAAATTACCGTTTTATTTTCTGTGGCTGGCAAAGAAATTTTCTTTCGATGGTTTAACACAATATTAATTTGATTGTTGTTTTTCTTTCGCATCGATTGTTCCATACAATCACCTCATTTTATCCCGCTATTTGCGGGCAGTAAGACTCCCACCTCGACATTCAGCAAACGCTTGGTATTTAAGCGGTAGATAACCACCCGTAAATGCCCGATTGGTTCAACTAATAATCTCAGAGGATGAACAAAATCCCCACTGATTATAGTTTCACTTTATCCACTCACCAAATATTATTATTCCTGTCCCCCTTGTAAATGCCTATTTTCAGAAAAGTTTGCTATAATATAAGAAATAATTAAGGTGGTGGGACTATGGATACAACGGAATTCCATGATACAATACAAGCCTTTTCTATTTTTTTATTGAATAAAGGCCGAAAACCTTCAACTATTAAACGTTATGTTTATGACGTTGAAGACTTCGGACATTGGTTAGAAAAAAACAAAAAGCTCCCTTCCAGTAATATATGGGCTACACTTTGTACAAAAGACTACGAAGATTACTTTTCCGATTTAAAAACGAATCGACATTACTCAGAAAAAACGATGCATCGTGTATTTACTGTACTAAATAGAATGCATCACTTTCTAAACATTCCCAACCCATTGAAGAATATGGAAATATCTATTCAACCAGACCGTACACTTCGTAACGAAGATTTCATTTCACCTGATGAAGAAAAAAGATTAAAGTATATAGTCACTTCATTAGAAGGACTTTCAGAAAAACAACTTCCTGTGCGCCCTTTATTAATGGATCGCAATATTGCTATTTTAAATCTATTGATCGACTACGGTTTATCCTTACAGGAACTTACAGCATTAACAATGCATCACGTTCACTTTGAAACTAACACATTGTCAATCCCAGCAACCGCAGGTGTAGAAAGAACAATTACATTAGCAAAAGAAGACAAAAAACAACTATATAATTATTACAAAAGTATCCCAGAACCAGTTCGTCCTAAGTATCATAGTGATGATTCATTGTTTGTCGCATTTGATTTTAACCGCGGAACATACAGGTGGGTATATGAAAACGATGCACCAAAGGCATTAACGGAAATTGCTATACAAAAAATGATTCGCCTCGAAGTGGCTAGAGCCAATTTACGTAAAGGAATTTCAGGACAACATTTTCGTAACACCTATATTTTAAACTTAATAAAAAAAGAAACTCCTGAATCAGAAATTATAAAACTCGCTGGATTCAAATCAAAAATTTCATTAAAGCGATATTATCAATACGCAGAAAATAGAAAAAACGCCTTATTGTAAGGCGTTTTTTCTATTTTTTCTTTAAACAAACGATTTTACTATGACCATTTAACTAATTTCTGCATCTACTATGATGAGTTTCGTTCACATTTTCGTGAGAAAGGAGAGATTTAATGTCTCGTTATAACGACAATCAAAACAAATTCTCCAAACCATGCTTTCCAAGTAGCGCTGGACGAATCCCAAATACTCCATCAATCCCAATTACTAAAGCTCAACTTAGAACATTTCGTGCGATTATTATTGATTTAACAAAAATAATCCCAAAACTTTTCGCAAATCCATCTCCCCAAAATATTGAAGATCTAATCGATACATTGAACCTACTAAGTAAATTTATTTGTTCACTAGACGCTACTTCCTCCCTGAAAGCACAAGGGTTAGCTATTATTAAAAACTTAATAACTATATTAAGAAATCCAACCTTTGTAGCAAGCGCTGTATTTATTGAGCTTCAAAATCTCATTAACTATTTACTATACATTACAAAATTATTCCGAATTGACCCTTGCACACTTCAAGAGCTCCTTAAATTAATAGCAGCATTACAAACTGCTTTAGTTAATTCTGCTTCGTTCATTCAAGGACCTACCGGACCTACTGGACCAGCAGGCGCTACTGGCGCTACCGGTGCCACTGGGCCTCGAGGTAACACGGGCGCTACCGGCGCTACTGGACCTCAAGGTAACACGGGCGCTACTGGCCCTACCGGTGCCACTGGGCCTCGAGGTAACACGGGCGCTACTGGCCCTACCGGACCTCAAGGTAACACGGGCGCTACTGGCCCTACCGGTGCCACTGGGCCTCGAGGTAACACGGGCGCTACCGGCGCTACCGGACCTCAAGGTAACACGGGCGCTACTGGCCCTACCGGTGCCACTGGGCCTCGAGGTAACACGGGTGCTACCGGCGCTACTGGTGCCACTGGGCCTCGAGGTAACACGGGCGCTACCG
>NZ_JBQENW010000058.1:0-13633 GCF_052044835.1 Bacillus sp. 22475
AGTTGCGATAGGTAAGACTTTGAAGTTATCTCCATCTTTTCCCCCGCTTAGCACTGTACGTGCGACTTTCATCGCATACAGCGCCCCATCTTATCCTTTTATACTAAAGTAACTAGATTACAAGCTTTACGGAGTTTGTTTATTTTCTTCAATTGTTTATCGTTCAATTGAAGAATTCTCATATATGTTCTAATCGTCTCGTCATTTGTAGCGTGAATCAATCTGTGGACAAATTCATGTACAATAATCAGGTTATTAAACTCGTCAGTTCCTCCCATACCTTTCGGTATTTTATGGTGACAGTGCACATCTTCAGCTATTAAGAAGATTCCGATGACAGCGCATTTACCATTTTGCATGGAATACCTGGATATTCTGTTATCTGTATACTCCATGCTTTGTCCTTTATTGGAGGATAGCAACATCTTTTGCATTTCATTGGCAATGTTACCTTTTAGGCTTTTGATGAGTTTTTGTCTTCCTTGCTTAGTGTAATTGCATATGTCTTGACTAAAACTTTGAGGGAATCGTGTTTGTATGTCCGCTAGTGGATATACATGATTGCCCGCTATTTCAAAGGTTCTATAATTGTTCCTATGAGTTCTTTTGTATAATGCATTCACATTGGTAGGAATCTTATATTTCCCTATTGATTTTAGACGATTAAACAAAGTTTTCGAGAGACGAAAGGCTATTTCAGCAAAGTCTATAGTTACATGTGTTGCAATTTTGTAATAATTTTTTATACCAAGTACATAAGAGTTATAGTCCTGTACTGTTTTCCCTGATGGGCTTTTTTGAATTGCTTTAATCCTTGTCTTTGCTTTTTCAAGGATATCCTTTTTCTTTTTCTCGCTTACATGTGTGTTTGCCACATATCTTTCGCGCTTTTTAACAGATTTGATAGAGAACCCCAGAAAATCGGAAGATTTTCTTTTTAGGTTAGTTATAGTCGATTTTTCATTAGATATATTAAGGTTTAATTGATTTTTAAGATAACCTTCTACTGCATGGAATATTTTGATTGCAGATTGATGATTGTTAGTAAATATTTTAAAATCATCTGCGTATCTAACGATATGCATTTTCTTCAATTTTGTTTTTATCAGCAATGGATTTTTGGTTGCTGTTGTGTATGGTCTTCTTGTTTTAATATTCTCCCATTGCCTAGATATCCACCAATCCAAATCGTTTAATACAACATTACTAAGTAATGGGCTTAGGATTCCTCCTTGCGGAGTTCCTTTTGTAGGAATACCTTTTCCTTTGATTGGTGCTTTTAACATTTTAGAGATAATTGTCAGCACCCTTTTATCAGTTATGCCTATGTTGTATAGTTGTTTTAATAACTTGGAATGGTTCACGTTGTCAAAGAAACCTTGTATATCAATGTCTACTACGTGACTAAATCTTCCTCTGTTTATCAGATATTGACACCTAGCCATTGCGTGGTGTGTTGACCTGTTAGGTCTGAATCCATATGAATGCTTGTGGAATTTTGCCTCGCATATTGGTTCTAGAACCTGTTTGAACATTTGTTGAATCAATCTATCTCTCATTGTAGGGATTCCTAATGGGCGTTTCTTCCCATTAGGTTTAGGTATTTCTATCCTACGTACCGTATTTGGTTTGTAATTTGTGAGAGTTTTTCTAATATCGTCAACGAAGGAATTTACATCTTCCATTTTATAATGGTCGATTGTGATACCATCTGTTCCTTCAGTTTTAGAACCACTGTTAGCCTTTATACTTCTATATGCCAATAGAATATTTTCTTTTGATATGATGTATTTATATAGATTTACACCTTTAGTAGCGTTATTTTCACTACGTTGGTATAAATCATCAAACACTTTTTGCATATCGTAATATTCTGCATTTCGTAATGTTGTACTCACCGATGTATTATTTCCCCTTTCTTACGAAAAGTCCCATCATCTTACTCGATCCTGTGAGTTACATCTAGTTAATTTAGTTTTCAAAGAACAAGACTAGGGACTATCCCTCCACATTCGCTACATGCTTCGTCGGTACTTTGTCCCCACCTTCACAAGAATGAAGCAATTTCGGTTCGTTAGAACCTTATATGCATCTGTCCGCTAGTAGGCGTTGGTGACAGTTTCTTGCTTACCACGTTCCGATTGACTTAGCTATACATATATCCTTAGGTGCTTGCTTTAAGCCTGTTATCTTTACACCCTCATCGTTAGATGTTCCGAATTTCGTATCCTTTACTCTTACTTTTCGGTAGATAACGTCATCATTGACGACATACAAATTTCTATTGTATTAATAATTTAGACCCGTACATTCGCAAGTTCGCCAGTCCGTTATTTTAGACATTCTCACCATAGATATTTTGTAGCATCCCGACCTATCCATTACCATATGATTTCTCACTTAGGTTTTGTTCAGCCGACTTCACCTAGCTTCATACAATTTGTGACTACTATCACGCCTTGCATGTAGGAGTATTAGATAAGTAGTTTCAGCTCAACATGACGGCTTTCATTCCTACTTTCAGTCAAACAGTTGTTGTTATCAAATTGATAACCCTCCTACTTCGTGTTTGCACACTTATGAGGAAACGTGTCGCACAAAGGATTATTTTGTTCAGTTACTTTTCATTAACCAGAAAAAATTGCTCCATGTCTCTTACATCCTTCTTATACACTGGCATTACAAATATCTCTTCATTTATTAACAGTTAGAACTCTACAAATCGTTTTTCTTTGTTTCACCCGTAACATGTCATAGATACCATTTTTGGTTCCTTTTTTTCTTCCAATTCCCTCTACCGCCTGAATAAAACTCAATATTCCGTCAATACTGTAGACACATGGTTATCTTTCTCCGATTTCCTTATATGAGCAGTTAGCTATTGCTAGCTGCTTTTTTACTTATCCCATGTAATAACCTTGTTCTTTTACCGTTTCCCATTTATCAACATCAAAAATTTGGTCTACATTACGTTTCCGGCCATAGCAATTGGTAACCAACTTTACCTTTACAAACTTTTTATCAAACTCTTTTGTCCATTCCTCAGTGTACGGTTCCTCACTAATCACTTCTTCAATGTATTGCTCTAATAAATTCATATCCATTCCCCTTTTCTAATAAAATAGCGTTTTTGTTCAAAATAATAGCCTTACCTATTTGGACGCATTTACCAGTATTTTTACCAAAAAATTCATGATACGGTTACATAGTCGAGTATGTCAATACTTGACTATTACCCTTGGTAACCCCGCAGACAAACGGGGTTTCTTTTATTTAAATAACGATTTTGTTAAGTTTTGTCTCACCCATTTTTTATACGTCTTTCCGCTAAACACATTTTTCTAGAAAATCCTATATTATTGAACAGGATTATCGACTCTCAACTTGAAATTTTTTACTTTTGATGATGGAACCACCTATAATGGAAATATACTTTTTTCAAAGGAGGCATCTAATGTATATATCAAAATGGAATTGTTTGATGAACGTTTATTTTTAATGAATACCTTTATAAACGAAAATGGTATAATTGTGGTAACAAATGTAAGGAGCATCTCAAACGTGGCAAATATTTATAGATAAATACGTGTAAGTACAAAAGATCAAAACGAACAACGTCAATTACATAAGATGATGGAACCAGGAGTGGAAGCTAGGCGTATTTTTGTTGACAAAGCAAGTGGACGACACTTTGATCGTCCTCAGTATCAATTATTACGAAAAATATTGAGTACAGGTAATATTGTTTACATAGATGCTTTAGATCGTATGGGACGTAACTATGATGAAGTCATTTCGGAGTGGAAATACATAACAAGGGAATTACAAAGTGAACCTTTCAATCTTAAGCAAACAACAAATAAATATAATAGAAGAAGCTCATTCAAAATGGAAGAGTGGCGAAATTACTGCTGTTATGTTTATGGAAATGTTAGAGCTAAAGAAAAACACGTTTTATAAAATAATGAAGGATTTTGAAGAGAACAAATTACAGCCCAAATAAAATATATGAACCGAATATTCCTTAGAGTAGGAAGTTCGGCTCATTTTATGTCGAATTTTGCTTAACGTATATTTTCGTTACAATGTTGATGGTACACCTATAAGAAAAAACTAACGTTGACGGCAACCCTGATGATCATATATTAAAAACAAAGAAATTCACATTATTTCCTCGCGGAAATAGGTGGAGCTGTAAGAACTACGTCATTATCTTTTAAATGTACGCGAAAAATATATACAGGTTGAGAAAAACCTTTTGTATCAGTGGCGTGCTCTAAATTATACTCTGTAATGACTAATGTCTCACCTTCAAATTCTTCACCTGCTCCGAAAGGCCCCATAGGATAAATGTCTCCTTGTTTCAGTTTTTGAAATGCTTCTTTTGGAGAAATAGTTTCGACGTCTCGCACTTTTTGACCTTTGGAATCGTAAACAGGCATTTTTTTACCTTCCTTACTTAACTCTAGTGATGTTTTTATAGTGACATGAGACATATCTGTTTTTCCATAAGGATCGAATGGCATATTACCAAATTCCTTCATTTGATATGAAATAATTATTCCAAGTGTGACGAAGCTTACTGCAGTTGGTAAGATTAAATATTTGACTATTTGTGTGTGTGATTCTTTTTTTTTCAAAAAAATAAGAACTATATTTAATATACAATACCCTAGCATCATACCTATGGTATTATGAAATAAATCGTCTAATTCCGCACTTCCACGAAGTGTTATAAATTGCAGTGTTTCAATAAATAAAGATGTTGTAATTGAACTGATTAACATCCATTTTGTTTTTAAAAAAACTTCACTAAATAGAGGTAATAAAATCCCTAGCGGAAATAACATACCTATATTAACAATGATATGAAAAAAAGAATTAAATGAAAATTGATTCCATGCTTGTTCATACTGGCTCAGTACATCGAAATCAATTGTTCTTACAAAGATATTCTCAGCTGAACGGCCAAATGTGGTAGCTAATATTACAAGGGAATAATATCCTAATATTAGTATAAGTAATATAATTTGTTTTTTAGTAAGTTTTTTTTCTTGTTCATTAATAAACTTCATTTTACACCTCTTTAAAATAATATATATTTTATCTGCCATGGAAATCCTTTTTTAAATACGAATAATTTAAACTGTAATTCTTAATCGAAAGCTTTAAGCACTAAAATAACTTGATATCGCACCACAGGTTTTTCATGAATGCTTCTGTTATTCATTGTAGTGGTAAGGTTATTTTTCTCATATTGAATTTCCTTTCATTTTACTTACATGTTTGTAATTTTTTCTGAAAATACAGTTTATAAAACTTTTAGTGAAGATTCTAAAAATTAGAAATGTTTTTTCAAAACGGATGGTTATCGTAATGTAAAACAAGAGCAATTAGAATGTCACCTTTATGGGCAACTCATTAGTATTCTATTATGTTCTTCTACTATGTTTAAAATGTGAAAACTCCTGATACGTAAGAAACAGAAAGAACTAATTGATAATGCAAACCCTAATTACAGACAAAGGGAGAAGAATGTTTATTATTCTCCTCCATCTGTCTATTAACAATACTTGATTATAGCTCTGTAACCTTTTTATTCATCTCGTGTTATTCTACGAATAGTTTAAGGTATAAGTACTTTTATTTGATATTTAGTGCTGATTCACTGAAAACATATATTCTTTGTATGTTTTTCGTGTGGATAGAATAAGCCCCATCATTAGCATGTTCGAAAATAAAGAGCTTCCGCCATATGATAAAAATGGAAGTGCAATACCTTTGACAGGCATTAATCCCACAATCATACCGATATTTTGAAAAAATTGTAACATTAGAACGCCTACAATTCCTGCACATAGTAAGGTGCCGAATAAATTATCTGCGGAATTACCAATTATAAGTATTCGGGAAAGCATTAAGAAGAATATACATATTATAAAAGTGGCAACTATAAAACCGCCTTCTTCGGCAATTGTGGCAAAAATGAAATCAGTATGTTTTTCTGGAATATAAACATTTCCAGAACCGAGGCCTTTTCCTTCTATCCCCCCACTACCAACAGCTAAAATTGATTGTTGAGTTTGATATCCCTGATCTGTATGCTGAAATGGATCTAACCAGCCTAAAATTCGCGATTGTTGGTGGGGCTTTAATAAAGTAACTAACTTATTGAAGAAAATATCTGGATATTTTACGTATATAAATATTAAAGCAGACAATACAGTCATCGGAATTCCTGCACATAGTACGATTAACTTTTTTTGGATTCCTGACATAAATATAATACATGCAATGGCTGCTATATATAGGAACACCATTCCCGTATCGGGTTGACTATATACAAGTAACGCAGGTGGAATAGTTATCAAACATATTTTACCAATCAAAAGTAAATCAGTTTGAAATGTCCGTGCCATATACTGTGCATTATGTTTTACGACTAAACTTGCGGCCAGAAGAATTAAGGCAAGCTTAAAAAATTCAGCTGGTTGAATAGCACCAATAATTGGAAATCTAAACCATCTTTTTGCCCCTAATATTTCAGGTGTAAAACTTGACACTGGTAATACCTTTAAAATGATAATTGAGATGAACCCCACAATATAAATCGGCCAAGCTAATTTTTGTAATTGATCTAAATCGATATTGGCAACAATTAATAATAGAACAAAACCTATGGCGTAATTTACCATTTGTTTCATAGCAAAATTTTGGTTGCCATATTGCCCGGTTTGCTGACTACTGTATATTGCAACAATACTGGTGACACATAATATGAATAAAATGAATATTAGTTTCTTATCTAATTTTTTTAAAAAAACTATTTTTCCCACCATTATCCCCCCTAGGCATTGTTGTATTTACTTTTTATAGGAACTATCCTGTTTTTTATGTGTACATTAACATTTATTAATATAATTTTACAATAATAAGGATAGATTGAACATTCTCAAAATTATCCATACTGATTAGACTACTTTAAAAAGGTGTATGATTAGTGTGGATAAGGAAAGTTTATTTAAATGGAGACATTATCAACCTAATATTATCTTGTTGAACGTGAAATGGTACCTACGGTAAAACCTAAATTTTCGTGACTTGGTGGAGTGCTTTTTAAATCCTGCCTACTTTGCATGAGTCACTCCAAACTTATCTGAACCAGACATGTAGTCAGACTATTTTTAGAATACGGGTATCACTATGACCTGATTTAATAGATCTCTCACATGAATCTTAAAGTTCTTACATTAAAAATTTTCTCAATTATATTTTGAATTTTTTCGGAGAAGTTCTTCAATAAGTTTTGCTTTTTCATTTACCTTTGTGGCATATGTGAAATCACCATAACAATATGGATACCTAAAATTATTTTTATTTCCACCACAAGTGTACATCTCTGGATTTTGATCAACTTTCATCTTAGAAAAATTTTTGGCCGAATCTTCCGAGTGTTGTTTAACTTCTTGACTCGCAATAAAATCAATATACCCTGGTCCCATATTATAGCTTTGAATAATTGTATCCATGCTAACATCTTTTTCCGTTCCATATTTGTACATTTGAGCAAAGTGTTTTACCCCTTGTTCAATGCTCAAGCTTGTCTCTTGAATTTCATTTGGCTTTAATCCCAGTGATTCAGAAGACTGCATAGGGTCGTTTCCCTCACCTCTACTCTCTTGGTACATAATTCCTAATAAAACTGCTGTTTTGTCTCCTAAATTATATTTTTCTAATTCTTTTTTCAAGGTAGACTCATATTGCAATACACGTTTTTCGGCAGCAATCGCTTTATTTCTTTGAATATTGGTTTTATGCTTAACATAAAATATTACAGACATGGTTCCTAAACCTAAAATACTAATAAAGAATAATATAATAAATCGTTTTTTAATCGTATGCTTCATACATTACTCCTCCTCCTATAAAAAATCCGTACCTCTTTGGACTCAAAATTATTTTTTTAGGTGTAAAGTTTAATATAGGAATTTAAAGAAAAAACAACCGCCTGAATTGGGGATTTTTCAAGGCGGGTTATTCTTTGAATCGTTTCCTTCTCCCTACAAGTATCACACTTTTTTTTTGAAACTTTTTGTTCTTTGTTTTGCCCAATTGATACATTTCTTTTCAATTAAATGATACGATAATATAGAACAAATTATTGTCGTTGTAATACATAAGATAAGAAGAAAAAGGGTAGGTATCTTTGCATACAAAAGTTTAAAGAGTACCATCGTGATTGGAAAATGACATAAATAGATACTATATGAAATTTCCCCTAAATATACAAATACACCCTTATTTAAAATAGCTTTTACCTTTAGGTTATTCATTGCCATAATGATTATTATACTCACACCAATTACGACACCCCAATCTTTTAATAAGAAAGTAGTATCATTACTAGAAAGCCCATAAATCATAATGGAATATAGATATAGAAAGATCCCTAATACGATAAGAAGTTTTCTGTTTAAGTTTTTCATCCTTTTATATAATTGAGTAAGTTCTTCCTGATGTTTAAAAAGTAGCATTCCAACCATAAACATAGATGTGAAATGCAGTGTATCGGCATAACCATTATAAAACCCCTCAGCTTTCCCAATATGCAACTTATTAAGGAAAATACCGATTAAAGAAAAGCTCATAGCAAACAGTATCGTTTTCTTCCAACTCTGTTTATAAAACAGAAGGAATAACAAGGGAAACACGATAGATATACGCATTTCTTGAGCTAATGACCAGATAACCGGATTATAATTATCCGTAAAAAAGTTATTAAGAAGTACAAAGTGATTCATAATATCTAATTTTGTTATAGGCCCTTGCCACTTATCATAGAACCAGTCTCGTAGTCCCGTAACTTCATATGGTGAAAACAAAATAAATAAAGCAAAGGTAATGATTATCCAAAAATAATAAGGAATATAGATTCTTACAAATCTCTTAATTAAATATCCCCAATAATTTGTTTTTGAATGATAGAGTGCCATAGATAGCACAAAACCACTGAGTACATAAAAAATGATTACAGCTTCCCCACCAGCCCATAAAAACCTAAGAGGGGAAAATTTAATAGAATTGGGCAACGAAGGTAGCATTAAACAAAAGTGCCCAAATACAACTGTAATTGCGGCTAAACCTCGTATTGAGTCTAATTCGTTTATTCTCTTACTCATAAAGTATTCTCCTTGTAAATTGTAGTTTTTGCCTTTTAATAAAGGTCATTTAACCCCTCAATACTACAAAAAAAGTTGTGTATCTTTTAAAGAGATTTTTCATATTCATACATAAATTATAGAAAGAAAAAATAAAATTTATCTAAAGTTTTTTTAAACATTTATCTAAAGTTTTTTAAAATGGTATTCATATTATATTAAAACGCATAAACATATTTATTTTAAATGTTAAAGTCTGTGTTTGTTCACAGCGTTTTTGTTGTAAAGAAAAATATATTGTAAAAACAAAACTGCCTTTGTATTTAAGCGTTTATTTAAGCCCTCAAGGCTGAGTAAGGTACCAGTGGCTGCATGAAGTTTACTACATAATTGTACTAAGGGAGCAATTGCTACTCGTTGACTGATTAAATTCTGTCTGTTTCTCTGCCCATTGAACACCCTTATTTTCAGTCCAACCTGAGGTATTAGTAACATGCTTTAATAGATCTGATCCTTTTAAACTTTTCTGTAATCCACGGTTAAATACACGTGTCATATTAGGTATTGTAATTCGAGTATTGGTTTCTGCATTTTTCAAATCTTCATTCGTTAAATCTCTGGGTGCTAATCCACCTCGATGAATTTGAAGCAGTCCAAGGGATGTGCCCTGATCTCCAACTGCATTTGGATCAAACTTGCTTTCAAGGTGCATATCCAACCATAATTAGTGATTGAGTATGCCCCTTCAATTTTTCGGTTATTTTTTTATGAATATATTTTTGTACATATGCGTTTTATATAGTGATTTCTAATAATAAGGAAGTAAATAATTTGCATACAAATAAGGGTTAGTAATAATTGTTGAAGTTCATTGTACGTTGAAAAGGTGGAGTCTCTTTGAAGACTTAGCCTTTGTTTATATAGAGCGTGAATGGTTTCAATACCTTTTATCGTACTTGAAGCATGACGGAGATTTTGAAACCCTGCAGATTTGCCAAAACGTCTCGTTACATGCCTATAACCTTGTTCAATTAGATTGTTTAAATGCTTGATTGTACAATGGATTGTAGTTTGATAAGATCTCAATCCTAACATCAAACGAACTCTCATTTTAATAAAACGATGAAAATCTTCTTTCCTGTTTTTCTCTCTATTTTTTGGTTGCTTACATTAGAAATGCTCAACTGTATAATGACACATGTTAAACTTACAAATAGACTTGCTAATAACGTTTCATACTGATTATGCCTTTCTTTATGCTGTAATATTTAATAGACAACCTAAACAATAAAGTTGTTCCACATTTACAAAAAAAATAATTAAATATAAGATGAAATAGGCTACATAAGGGAGGGTTATATGTTACATACAAAAAGATGGAGATTTTTTGCGGTTCTTTCTATTGTAGTTTTGATTTTACTAATTTTATTAAAAATCAACTTCATTTCAATTACTATCGCAACTTCTTCAGCTGAAAGAGGAAAGATTTTTGATAAAAATGGTGTAATACTAGCTACAAATAAGAAAGTTAAGTCTCTATATTGCACTTCTAATGATGAAAGGCTATCGAAACAAGATACATCAAACACACTAGCTTTTTTCAATCAATTTTCAAGCGAGTTTCAACATGATATTTCTACAGAGAACATAAAATCTCAATTACAACAATCTTGTAAAAAGCAGACTATGAATGATATACCGTTATACTCTGATATAACTGAGAATGAACTTGCATTCATAAACAAAAACAAACCCAATAATGTAATAATTAAAGATGAATGGATTCGGTATTATCCTAAACACGAAATTGGTTCACAGGTAATTGGGTATGTAGAAAATGACCTTAATTCAAAGCATATGGCTGTTGGAAAAAGCGGGATTGAGCTGCAATATGAAAATGATTTAAAAGGAAAATCAGGCAAAACTCTTATTTTTAAATTGAATAATAAAAAGTTCTTATGGAACATTCAAAACGTACAAAAAGGAAAAGATGTGTGGCTAGCTTTAGACTCTAAGTTGCAGCAAAAGGCAGAAGAAGCATTAAGATCTCAAATAAAGAATACACCTGATGCTAAAGCTGGTTATGTTGTAGTCACCGATGTAAAAACTGGCGCAATTTTAACTATGGCCAACTCGGCAGTATTTAATCCAAATACACATGTATCATCTAAAAATGAAAACTTTAAATCACTTTCGCAAAATAAAGCAATTCGAAAATTAAAGTATGGTGAATCTTATGTAAATATGGCTTCGACTATAAAGCCACTTACTATTTTGATTGGATTAAACGAAAAGCTTTTTCAACCTGAAGATACTTATTTAGATAAAGGTACTTTTCAGTATGATAATCAAAATAACATTACGAATGCACCTGGAACGCCAACAGGTGAGAT
Source organism: Bacillus sp. 22475 (assembly GCF_052044835.1). Classification (NCBI taxonomy): domain Bacteria; kingdom Bacillati; phylum Bacillota; class Bacilli; order Caryophanales; family Bacillaceae; genus Bacillus; species Bacillus sp. 22475. The sequence continues at coordinate 11,552 of NZ_JBQENW010000058.1, forward strand.
TACACCGAGACAGGCTATCATTAATTCATCTAACACATTTATGACAGCAAAAGTAGCTCTGCCCTTATTTAACCAAAATAATGGAAATATAGAAAAAGTGGCACATATATGGACAGATTATTTAATGCAATTTGGCCTACGTTCTAAAACCGGGATTGATTTGCCCTTTGAAGAAGACGGACAATATGAATTGCATCCATCTAATAAATTTGAAAATGGGATTTCTGCTTTATTAAATGCCTCTTGGGGAGGAAATGAGGTGCATACTCCTCTTCAACTCGCTCAATATGCAGCAACTTTGGCAAGTAAAGGTGATAAATACAAACCTCAAATTGTAGGTGCTACTATTGGTCAAGACGGTAAGGAAACAAAAAAGTTTAAACCAATTTTAGAAAGTTCAAACCGTTATCCTATGGAATTTTGGCGTGTCGTGCAAGGTGGAATGAGTCAAAATATAGAAGAGATTAAAAATTTACCTTTTCATGTCGCAGGTAAAACGGGTAGTACAGGTTCTCCGAATGAGCAAGAAAGAATGATAAATCATTCTCTTTTCATTTCATATGCTCCTACCGAAGATCCACAAATCGCCATTTCTGTCGTTATTCCTGGTAGTAATTCAGAAAAAAACATCGCTGCTCTCGTTACAGCAGAAGTTTTAGAGTTCTGGCATACACTTCAATAAAAAAATAAAAACAAAGAGGAAGGTTCATTAAAATGAACCTTCCTCTTTTACCATATAGAATCTATATTTATTATTTTCCACATACCTTCATGATTCTTTTCGAAGACAAATGAATATTTAATATCCGTTAAAACATACTCTTTCTGTACATACCCAGTATTACCGTTAAATGTCGATATTTTTATATATCTATCATTCTGCACTTTTTCCGGGATCCAAGCTTTTACCATTTCATTAGATACTTCATATAAAACTTGTGATTCTCGTTTTGGTTCAGCTAAAATTTCCGTTTTGTTTCCAGTAACAGTTGCATATATAAAGTGTTCTTGCTTTGATTGATTACTTTCTGTCATTCCACTTGGCACTTTGTAAACTTTCTTCTTATCATTTACAAATTCTCCCCCCATTGCAAGGGCAACTTGCAACTCATGAAAAATATCTTCATCAAACTTCAATTCATCCTTCTTATAACTCTTCCCTTTAAATAGAACTTCATCATTTAACGCTTTATACAGGTCATTTTCATTTTTTGAATTTGTGCTTTGATATAAATCATTCATAAATTGTTTTAATGATGGGTCTTGAGCAGATTCATCTTTTGTTTTAGGCTTAATTTGAGTACTACTTTCTACCGGTGATTTATTATCATCCGGCCAAGGTTGTTGAACAATAAAAAATAACATTGTACAAACCAACACAACTAAAACAGGCAATACTTTTTTACGAAATGGTCTCTTATTTGTTACAGAATCCACTTCACTATTTTGATATACCGATTGCTTTATTTTATAAATAAATTCTTCTTCATCTTTCCGATGCTCCATTGGGCCTTTTTTCAATTTACTATACCAGTCAGGATTTTGTTTATTGTTCATCACTACTACCCTCCCCTATTAGTTTTGAAACTTTACTTCTTGCTCGGCTTAATCTAGATTTGACTGTTCCAATTGATACTCCTAATGTTTCAGCCATTTCTTCATAAGATAATTCATATTTTGCGTCCAATATAATTATTTCACGGTGCTTTTTAGGTAGTTTTAATACAACCTTCCACACCTCATTCATCTCTTCTTGGTTAAAAAATTCTTGTTCTGCTGACAGGGATTGCTTATCGTCACTAAAAAATCCTATTAAAGATATCCTTTTAAAATAAGAGGATTTCAAATAGTTTATTGCCGTATTTCTTGTGATTTTTAATATCCACGTTTTAATAGATGACTCCTTTCGAAATGAATTCCAATTTTTAAACACCTTTATAAATACATCTTGCGTGATATCATCTGATAAATGTGGATCTTTCGTAATAATAAATGAATAATTCCATACATCTTGCCAATAGTCTTTTATAACATAGTCCAGCTCATCATGATTACACTTTTCAATAAACGTCTGTTCCATTT
>NZ_JBQENW010000059.1:0-12642 GCF_052044835.1 Bacillus sp. 22475
GATACACTCTTTAATTGTATCGATATGTATAACACCTAGAAAAACTATATATTCTTGAAAGAGGTTGAAAATGTATGATAGTCTTAAACAAGTTTTTTAACTTTTTACATTACAAAAAGATGGTACCTGTAGTATTTCTTTCATGTGCAACGCTTATAGGCTGTTCCGATGGCAATACTCAGTCTGAATTACTTAAACAAACAAAACAAACAAATCAAACCAAACAAGAAACTACTGGTAATGATTCTTTTGCTAAACTTGAAAAAGAATTTGATGCTAAACTCGGTATTTATGCATTGGACACTGATACGAATCAAACTGTTACGTATCAATCAGATAAACGGTTTGCATACGCATCTACCCACAAAGCTTTAGCTGTGGGAGTACTTTTACAAAAGAAATCAATAGAAGATCTAAATCAAAGAGTTTTGTATACTCGTGAAGATCTTGTTAATTACAATCCAATTACAGAAAAGTATGTTGATAGGGGTATGACTCTGAAAGAGCTTGCAGATGCTTCCCTTCGATATAGTGATAATACTGCACAAAATCTTATTCTTAAACAATTAGGTGGACCTAGTGAATTCAAAAAATCACTGAGAGAAATAGGAGATACCGTTACAAATCCTGAACGTTTTGAACCAGAGTTAAACGAAGTGCATCCAGGAGACGTACATGATACTAGTACCCCAAAGGCATTAGCTACTAGTCTTCAGGCTTTCACGCTAGGAGATGTACTTTCAACTGAGAAACGGGATTTATTAATAGATTGGATGAAAAGGAATACTACGGGAGACAACTTAATTCGTGCTGGAGTTCCAGGAGGATGGGAAGTAGCTGATAAGACGGGCTCGGGATCTTATGGAACCAGAAATGATATCGCAATTATTTGGCCACCAAATAAAAAGCCAATTGTTCTTGCGATACTTTCTAATCATGATAAAGAGGATGCTAAATACGATGATAAGCTTATTGCAGAAGCAACCAAGATAGTATTAGATGCTTTAAAAGTGACAAATAAATAATAATAGTAATTAGTTATTAAAATTTTTCTGTTTTTCCGTCACAAAACTGTGGCGGTCTTTTTGTGTGTTTAAAAAAGAATCGACTTAAGTAAAGAAAAAGATAGAAACAATCCCTATTCAATTTATTAATTAAGTAACAACAAATATACACTTTATTGGATACTTATTGCATTTGAGAGGGTAGGTAAGATATCATCTTTTTTACATAAGTAAAATATTAAATACCAAATGAACTTTAAAAATTGCGCCTAAATTAAAGGAGAGTACGTTATGAATACAATCATGATTGTAGAAGATGATATGAAAATTGCTGAATTACTGGGAACTCATATAAAAAAATATGGATACCAAAGTATTATTATAGAGGATTTTGAAAATATCTTAGAAATATTTCAAGAGATAAAACCAGATGTAGTGCTATTAGATATAAATTTACCGAATTTTGATGGTTATTATTGGTGTCGCCAAATACGAGCAATTTCTACTTGTCCAATTGTATTTCTATCTGCAAGGAGTGGAGAGATGGATCAAGTTATGGCTTTAGAAAATGGTGGTGATGATTATATTACGAAACCTTTCTATTATGAGGTTGTAATGTCTAAAATCCGTAGTCAACTCAGAAGAGCATACGGTGAATATGCTCCTAGTGTAAAAGAAAGGATAGTTGAGCAATCGGGATTATTCCTGTTCCCAGAAAGAATGGAACTTCAACTAAATGATAGGTCAATTTTACTTACTAGAAAAGAAACAACTTTATTAGAAATATTGATAACGAAGTCTCCGCTCCTTGTAAAACGTGAAGTAATTTTAGAACAACTATGGGATAGCTCATATATAGACGAAAATACATTGAGTGTAAACATAGGTAGAATTAGAAGGAAATTGCAAGATTTAGGTATCGAAAACGCACTGGAAACAGTTCGTGGTGCTGGATATCGTTTGCATGCTTCTTGGGAGAAGGAAGGAAAGGAATAATGAAATTATTTTTACAAGAACATATTCCACTTATTTGTTATACATTTGCCCAATTGCTTATCATTCTTTTTATATATTGGTTTGATGGTTATCCACATATTTTGACAGCATTATATTCTGTATTTTTGGGTGTTTTTTTATTAATGGGTTATTTAATATATCGCTATTATAGTCATCGTTCATTCTACAAGCGTCTATCAACACCAATGGAAGCTTTAAATGAATCAATAAAAGATAGTGATTTGACGCCCTTATCAATGGCCTTAGAAACATTACTACAAACTCAATATCAATATTATCAAAACCAATTAAAAAAATGGGAACGAAAACAACAAGAACAAATGACTTTTATGAATCAATGGGTTCATCAAATGAAAACACCTCTTTCTGTTATTGAGTTAATTACACAAGATGCAGACGACTCTCGATTTGACAGTATTAATGAAGAAACGGAAAGAATCAAAAAAGGATTAGAAATGGTCTTATATGTTGCTCGTTTAGAAACATTTGAACAGGATTTTCATGTGGACAGATTGCAGTTATTGGAAATGATTGATTCTGCTATTCATGAAAATAAACGTCTATTTATACGTAGCTATGTGTATCCAGAGGTAAAAGTAGATCCAAATCTTATCGTAGAAACAGATAAGAAATGGTTTCGATTTATACTCAATCAAGTACTGTCAAATGCAATTAAATATTCATCAAGTAAGCAAGAAAAAGTAATAGTATCGGCGTGTTCAAAAGGACGAGCAATTATTTTGGAAGTAAAAGATCATGGGGTTGGTATTCCTACTGCTGATTTACCACGTGTTTTCAATCCATTTTATACTGGAGAAAATGGTAGGAAATTTAAAGAGTCTACGGGAATGGGATTATATCTTGTTAAAGAAGTATGTGAAAAATTAAATCATAAGATTGAGCTAGAATCTGAGGTAGGTAAGGGAACAAAAGTTAGAATCATATTCCCGTATGCATCTCGTTAACCGATGAAAGGTATACTTTTCATCGGTTTTTCTTTTGAATCTTACAAACTTGTTAGATAACTGTTAGGGAAATCGATATGAGACATACTATATATAGGTTACACTTCATGTATCGAAAAGAGAAATGGAAGGTGAAATACTTGTGGAAATACTACATGTTTCAGATTTAGGGAAGGTTTATCCTGGGAAAATTTCTTATACAGCATTATCCCATATTGATTTAAAAATAAACAAAGGTGAATTTGTAGGAATTATGGGACCATCTGGGAGTGGTAAAACAACGCTATTAAATATGGTGTCTACTATAGATGCTCCAACATCAGGAGAAGTATTAATTCATGGAGAAAATCCGTATCTGTTATCTCCAAATCAGCTGGCTTTATTTCGAAGACGTGAATTAGGGTTTGTTTTTCAATCATTTAATCTCCTTAATACATTGACAGTGAAAGAAAATATTGTTCTTCCACTTACGCTTGATGGTGTCAGTCCTAGAGAAATGGAAGGGAAAGTAGAAGCTATTGCTAAAAAACTAGGGATAACTGAAATATTAGATAAACGTACGTATGAAATTTCTGGTGGGCAAGCACAAAGAACTGCAATCGCACGTGCTACTATTCATAATCCAAAATTATTACTTGCGGATGAGCCTACAGGAAATCTGGATTCAAAATCTGCTAGTGATGTGATGGAATTATTGACAAAGCTTAATAAAGAAAATAGCACAACGATGATGTTAGTGACACATGATGCAATGGCTGCAAGTTATTGTGATCGAATTGTGTTTATCAAAGATGGACAGTTATACAATGAGATTTATTGTGGAGATAATCGCAAAGTATTCTATCAAAAAATTCTAGAGGTTTTAGCATTATTAGGAGGAAATGCAAATGACTTTTCGACAGTTCGCATTTAATAACGTTATTCGTAGTAAAAGAACATATTTGGCTCATTTTTTAAGTAGTACGTTTGCTATTATGATTTTCTTTACCTACGCATTACTTGCATTTCATCCTAATTTACAAGGCGATCTTGCTACCAGTGTAACAATCAATACATTTGCAAAGTCAGGATTACAGATATCGCAGGGGTTAATATTTTTCTTCTCATTCTTCTTTATCTTATATTCTGTAAGTGCATTTTTAAAAACAAGAAAAAAAGATTTTGGAATTCTAATGCTACATGGGATGTCACGTTCACAGTTGAACAAATTAGTATTTATTGAAAATATAATAATTGGTATCGCTTCTATTTTAACAGGAATTACAATTGGAATGGCGTTCTCTAAGTTTATCTTAATTATGAGCAACAATCTGTTAATGACTGATAAAGGACTCCCATTTTACATGCCCTTTAAAGCAATTGGGATAACATTTGGAGCTTTCTTCTTATTGTTTTTATTTATTTCACTTTTCACTTCTCGACTAGTAAATGTAGAGCAATTAGTAGAATTAATAAAAGCGGAAGAAAAGCCAAAGCCTGAACCAAAAGCATCCCTTTGGTTATCTTTGATCGCACTAATTTGTATGGGATTAGGATATACGGCTGTTTTCCATAGTGTTAACGCAATTCAATACAAGGATATGAAATATGTACTATTCATGATGGCGACAGGGGTGAGCTTTGTTGTACTTGGAACGTACTTCTTATTTACACAGCTCAGTGTGTATGTATTACGTGTATTAAAGAAAAGGGAAAATATTTTCTTTAAGAAAACAAACATACTCACCATTTCAGATTTAGTGTATCAATTAAAAGATAATGCAAAAATGTTTTTTATGGTTACTATTATATCTGCCGTTTCTTTCACTGCAGTGGGGACTTGTATGGGATTAGGTAATTCATCCATGGCTGAATCGGATAGTCCTTTTGCATTTTCTTATCAGTCTTATAAGAATAACCAGTTAGAAAAAGAACATCTAAAAACAATTGAAAACGAACTATATGACGGTAAGTTTAATTTCAAACAGGTGTCATATACCATAAAACAAGTTCCAGATACCCTTTATAACAGTAATATATTATCAAATGTTATAACATTAAGTGATTATAATAAGTTAGCTAATGTATTTGGTTTTGAAAAAGAAAACTTAAAAGATGAAAATGATAGTTTTGTCATACCTGCAAGAAAATTCGCAAACACGAAATCGAATCAAAATAACTTTCAATTGTTGTATAGAAACATAAATAAAGATATGCATGTAGATAAAATACTAACTCCGAAAGAATTACAAGATACAACCGTCACGACAATTATTGTACCAGACGCTGTATATAAACAAATGATAGTGGATCCAGAGAATCATCATGGTGAATCTACTATTAATGGTTTTATTGTGAAGGATTGGGAGAAAACGAAAAAAGTTGCTGAAAAAATCGTGACTACTCTTCAGAAAGATAATGAAGGTATACATGAGCCTGTATTATACAACGAACAATATAATTTTTCTTCTTTAATATCTACATGGATGATGATGAAACAAGGTTTTGGACTTGCATCCATTATGAGTGTATTAATAGGCATTGTTTTCTTTACGTTTGCCGCAAGCTTTTTATATTTCCGATTATACACAGACTTAGAACGAAATCAGGAGCAATATAAAATGATAGCAAAAGTTGGTTTAAGTAAACCCGAATTAAAGAAAATTGTGTCACGTCAACTTGCACTTTTATTCTTTTTGCCAATTATAATTGCTATTGCACATAGTACGGTTGCTTTTATGGCCTTGCAAAAGTTAGCCCATTTTTCAGTCTTGGGTAGTTCCATTATGGTATTGATTTGTTTCTTAGTTATGCAAATTATATACTTTTACGTTGTTCGATCTCAATACTTGAAAAAAATGTATAAAACGATTTTTTAATTCAAATATAATTAAAAGAAGGAGAAAATAGGGTGAAAAGAAGAATTGGATTATTAATAGTAGCTAGTATTTCGATTACCATGTTAGGAGCATGTTCATTATTTAGTACAAAAGACTCTCCAGCAAATGGAATTTCAATAGATGTAGGCGCGATAAACGAACAAACAAGAAGCTCTATAATTGACTCATACAAAGATATAACAAGCTCACAAGACCTATATCAAATAAAAGAAGGGACGATAGATAATAACAAGCTCGACATAAAGCTACCGGCTAATTTGGGGGATTCTATGGATACTGCTACTAGTAATTTACTATTTATTAGTAGAACAACTGCTGAAAAAATGAATAAAAAGGGACTTATACGCGAAAGAGATAATAACGAGGGGCTTACATCATCAGTCCCTATTGATTCGTTACCCAAAATAGAAAAAGATGAAACTATCTTATTTGCAAATAAAGAATATAAAGACTTGAAAGAACTAACATTTGATCAGAAAAAAATGAATGTTCAATATAAAGGGGATGTATGGCTATCTCCGCATCGTGGTGGATCCAACGAAATCCTATTAATTGTAGATGATACATTATTTAAAGAAATAAATGGGAAAGAAAAAACTAGACAGATTCTATCTTTTAATAAATCTTTTGGGAATCTTAATTTAGTCAATCAAGGGAAAGCACCAGAATTAAGAAAGGAAATAGATAAAGTGAATACGGCGTTAGGTACTGAGGACAAGAGAGCCGTGAATTTTATAAATATTACAGAAAAGTAAAAAAGTCTATATGGGTAGAATCGCTTCACCATTAGATTAAGAAAAACAAATCTAACTATTAACGGCTCGAAGTGATGAAACTAACACTTATACCCTAAGTAATTTTTGATATTTATTGATATAGAATCCTTATTATTAGGATTCTATTTTTTGTTTCAAAATCTATAAAGAAAAAAGGTAAAATCGGCGAAAACGAACTAAAAGGTATTTTAAATGAATTTTTCAAAACACCACTAATAATGATAACGTTTGCTAAATATAGATGTTCCTTAAGCTTGTAAGAAGCTTACAAACTTCCCTCTTCTAATGCAACTTAAGTGTAAATTAATTTTTTTGTAAATATGGAACAATGTCATTACTTACACTGTCTATTAATCGTTAAAACATTTTTTATTCAATAAATTAAGAAAGGAATCATCATTTTTAAATAAGGGAGAAGATTGAATTGAAAAAATTATGGATGCTGCTTTTCGTTTGTTTTGCAGTTATGTTGGTAGGATGTAATAAAAACGAACCGCCAAAACAAGCATTTGAAGAATATATCAATTTATGGAATGATAAAAAATTTGCAAATATGTATGATCATTTATCAGATCATGGCAAAAAATCGATTTCTAAAAAAGAATTTACAGAAAAATATCAAAAAATCTATGAGGGGATTGGAGTTAAGAATTTAAAAGTTAAAATGAAAGGAGAGAATACGAAAGATAAAGAGCTTTTTCTTTTTGAAGTTAAGATGGATACGGATGTAGGACCAGTTTCATTCATCCACGAAGCAAAACTTGTGAAAGATAAAGAATCTTGGAAAATAGATTGGACACCAGACTTCATTTTCCCAGGTATGAAAAAAGATTACAAAGTACGTATGCAAATAGAGCAAGGAAAACGCGGAGAAATATATGATCGCAATGGAAAAGGGCTTGCAACGAATGGTAAAGCGACTGAGGTTGGAATTATTCCAGAGAAACTAGGTGAAACAGCAGCGCAAACGAAAGAAATAGTAGCACAATTACTTGATATGTCTATAGAAGAAGTCGAACAAAAGCTCACAGCGAAATGGATAAAACCAGACTCCTTTGTACCAATTGGCATTTTAAAAGAGGGAACCAGACAGAATGATTATATTGAATTAGAAGGAGTTTCATCTCACCCAGTAAATATTCGTACGTATCCATTAGGTGAAGCAGCGGCACACTTAACTGGATATATAGGAAAGGTGAATGCGGAGGAGTTAAAATCACTTCAAAAACAAGGTTATCAAGCAGATGATTTAGTAGGTAAGACCGGTTTAGAGAAAGTGTTAGAAAATAAATTGCGTGGTGAAAAGGGTGGACGCGTATTTATAGAAGATGAGAAGGGGAAAGAGATTAAGAACGTAGCAAAAAAAGAAGCAAAAGAAGGAGAAAATGTTACGTTAACAATTGATGCTGCAATTCAAGAAAAAATCTTTAATGAGATGAAAACTGAAGCAGGATCTAGTGCAGCGGTCAATCCTAAAACAGGTGAAACAATCGCACTTGTAAGTAGCCCTGCTTATAATCCAAATATAATAGTTAGAGGAGCATCGAAAGCCCAACGAGAAGCATGGAGTAACGACTCGAAACTACCAATGACGAATCGCTTTACACAAGCATTTGTACCAGGTTCCGTATTTAAAACGATCACAGGTGCAATTGGTTTGGAAACAAACACAATAAATCCGAAGGAAGAATTTAAAATTCAAGGATTGAAGTGGACAAAAGATTCAACTTGGGGAAATTACTATGTAACGCGTGTGAAGGATGCAAGTCCAATTGATTTTGATAAGGCAATGAAGTACTCTGATAATATTTATTTTGCTCAACAAGCTTTAAAAATGGGAAAAGATCAGTATGTAAATGAATTTAAAAAGTACGGATTTCATGAAAAATTACCAATCGAATACGAACTTCCTATTTCAATCATTGCAAAAGATGGGATAAAAAACGATATTCAACTAGCAGACACGGGCTATGGACAAGGACAAGTATTAATGACACCACTTCATTTAGCATTAACATATGCACCGATTGTAAATGAAGGGAATATTCCGTCGCCACATCTCTTAAAAGAAGCAAAAGTAGCAGGGAATTGGAAAGAAAATGTGGTTTCTAAAAAGAATCAAGAGATATTAAAGAGTGCATTAATCAAAGTCATTAATGACCCTGATGGCGCAGGGAGAATTGCAAAGGTTGATGGTGTGACGCTTGCTGGTAAAACTGGTACAGCAGAACTGAAAGAGTCGAAAGAAGCAGACGGAAAAGAACTGGGATGGTTCGCAGCTTTCGATGCAAATGCGCCAGACATGATTGTTACCATGATGATTGAAGATGTAAAAGGAAGAGGAGGAAGTAATGTTCCAGGTGAAAAAATAAAACATGTATTTCAGAAATAATACTGAATTATAAGGTAAATTTTTCCACTACATTTATTACATGTTTGCTTAACTCAAAGATATAAATTGGGGGAAATATAGAACAATTAAATTTCAAAAAAGCATTCTTTCTAATCGAGAATGCTTTTTTGCTGTCATTCTAGAAAAGTTGACATTGTTAATGGTAAATAGAAGGGAATAGCAAATTGAAATGGACAAGTGGAGTGTTACGTTAAATTCAAAAAACAGATTTTCATGAGTAGAATTTTATCGTTGTATGCTTTACTTGTTTTTTAGTAGTATTATTCTGCTTGAAAAAAGATAAACAATGGAACAAATGAAACTTGTATCTTGTCTATATATTGAAACCATAATAAAAGTGAGGGCAGTTTTTATGTTTATTCAAATAAGTTTGAGGTGTGGAAATGGAACAGACGTTTATTGAAAAGTGTAATCATGATGAGCTGGACTATGTTATAAAAGACTATTGGCAAGATGTATGGAATTATTCATTTATTATTACGAAAGATCCACATTTATCAGATGATATCACGCAAGATGTATTTATAAAGGTGTTTAAAAATTGGAATTCATTTCGAAAGGAGTCATCTATTAAAACGTGGATATTAAAAATCACAAGAAATACGGCAATAAACTATTTGAAATCCTCTTATTTTAAAAGGATATCTTTAATAGGATTTTTTAGTGACGATAAGCAATCCCTGTCAGCAGAACAAGAATTTTTTAACCAAGAAGAGATGAATGAGGTGTGGAAGGTTGTATTAAAACTACCTAAAAAGCACCGTGAAATAATTATATTGGACGCAAAATATGAATTATCTTATGAAGAAATGGCTGAAACATTAGGAGTATCAATTGGAACAGTCAAATCTAGATTAAGCCGAGCAAGAAGTAAAGTTTCAAAACTAATAGGGGAGGGTAGTAGTGATGAACAATAAACAAAATCCTGACTGGTATAGTAAATTGAAAAAAGGCCCAATGGAGCATCGGAAAGATGAAGAAGAATTTATTTATAAAATAAAGCAATCGGTATATCAAAATAGTGAAGTGGATTCTGTAACAAATAAGAGACCATTTCGTAAAAAAGTATTGCCTGTTTTAGTTGTGTTGGTTTGTACAATGTTATTTTTTATTGTTCAACAACCTTGGCCGGATGATAATAAATCACCGGTAGAAAGTAGTACTCAAATTAAGCCTAAAACAAAAGATGAATCTGCTCAAGACCCATCATTAAAACAATTTATGAATGATTTATATCAAAGCACAAATTCAAAAAATGAAAATGACCTGTATAAAGCGTTAAATGATGAAGTTCTATTTAAAGGGAAGAGTTATAAGAAGGATGAATTGAAGTTTGATGAAGATATTTTTCATGAGTTGCAAGTTGCCCTTGCAATGGGGGGAGAATTTGTAAATGATAAGAAGAAAGTTTACAAAGTGCCAAGTGGAATGACAGAAAGTAATCAATCAAAGCAAGAACACTTTATATATGCAACTGTTACTGGAAACAAAACGGAAATTTTAGCTGAACCAAAACGAGAATCACAAGTTTTATATGAAGTATCTAATGAAATGGTAAAAGCTTGGATCCCGGAAAAAGTGCAGAATGATAGATATATAAAAATATCGACATTTAACGGTAATACTGGGTATGTACAGAAAGAGTATGTTTTAACGGATATTAAATATTCATTTGTCTTCGAAAAGAATCATGAAGGTATGTGGAAAATAATAAATATAGATTCTATATGGTAAAAGAGGAAGGTTCATTTTAATGAACCTTCCTCTTTGTTTTTATTTTTTTATTGAAGTGTATGCCAGAACTCTAAAACTTCTGCTGTAACGAGAGCAGCGATGTTTTTTTCTGAATTACTACCAGGAATAACGACAGAAATGGCGATTTGTGGATCTTCGGTAGGAGCATATGAAATGAAAAGAGAATGATTTATCATTCTTTCTTGCTCATTCGGAGAACCTGTACTACCCGTTTTACCTGCGACATGAAAAGGTAAATTTTTAATCTCTTCTATATTTTGACTCATTCCACCTTGCACGACACGCCAAAATTCCATAGGATAACGGTTTGAACTTTCTAAAATTGGTTTAAACTTTTTTGTTTCCTTACCGTCTTGACCAATAGTAGCACCTACAATTTGAGGTTTGTATTTATCACCTTTACTTGCCAAAGTTGCTGCATATTGAGCGAGTTGAAGAGGAGTATGCACCTCATTTCCTCCCCAAGAGGCATTTAATAAAGCAGAAATCCCATTTTCAAATTTATTAGATGGATGCAATTCATATTGTCCGTCTTCTTCAAAGGGCAAATCAATCCCGGTTTTAGAACGTAGGCCAAATTGCATTAAATAATCTGTCCATATATGTGCCACTTTTTCTATATTTCCATTATTTTGGTTAAATAAGGGCAGAGCTACTTTTGCTGTCATAAATGTGTTAGATGAATTAATGATAGCCTGTCTCGGTGTAATCTCACCTGTTGGCGTTCCAGGTGCATTCGTAATGTTATTTTGATTATCATACTGAAAAGTACCTTTATCTAAATAAGTATCTTCAGGTTGAAAAAGCTTTTCGTTTAATCCAATCAAAATAGTAAGTGGCTTTATAGTCGAAGCCATATTTACATAAGATTCACCATACTTTAATTTTCGAATTGCTTTATTTTGCGAAAGTGATTTAAAGTTTTCATTTTTAGATGATACATGTGTATTTGGATTAAATACTGCCGAGTTGGCCATAGTTAAAATTGCGCCAGTTTTTACATCGGTGACTACAACATAACCAGCTTTAGCATCAGGTGTATTCTTTATTTGAGATCTTAATGCTTCTTCTGCCTTTTGCTGCAACTTAGAGTCTAAAGCTAGCCACACATCTTTTCCTTTTTGTACGTTTTGAATGTTCCATAAGAACTTTTTATTATTCAATTTAAAAATAAGAGTTTTGCCTGATTTTCCTTTTAAATCATTTTCATATTGCAGCTCAATCCCGCTTTTTCCAACAGCCATATGCTTTGAATTAAGGTCATTTTCTACATACCCAATTACCTGTGAACCAATTTCGTGTTTAGGATAATACCGAATCCATTCATCTTTAATTATTACATTATTGGGTTTGTTTTTGTTTATGAATGCAAGTTCATTCTCAGTTATATCAGAGTATAACGGTATATCATTCATAGTCTGCTTTTTACAAGATTGTTGTAATTGAGATTTTATGTTCTCTGTAGAAATATCATGTTGAAACTCGCTTGAAAATTGATTGAAAAAAGCTAGTGTGTTTGATGTATCTTGTTTCGATAGCCTTTCATCATTAGAAGTGCAATATAGAGACTTAACTTTCTTATTTGTAGCTAGTATTACACCATTTTTATCAAAAATCTTTCCTCTTTCAGCTGAAGAAGTTGCGATAGTAATTGAAATGAAGTTGATTTTTAATAAAATTAGTAAAATCAAAACTACAATAGAAAGAACCGCAAAAAATCTCCATCTTTTTGTATGTAACATATAACCCTCCCTTATGTAGCCTATTTCATCTTATATTTAATTATTTTTTTTGTAAATGTGGAACAACTTTATTGTTTAGGTTGTCTATTAA
>NZ_JBQENW010000060.1:0-8587 GCF_052044835.1 Bacillus sp. 22475
AATGTTATCTAGTTTTGAAGGAATATGCCTTCATAGTTTGGTGATGATGGCAGAGAGGTCACACCCGTTCCCATACCGAACACGGAAGTTAAGCTCTCTAGCGCCGATGGTAGTTGGGACCTTGTCCCTGTGAGAGTAGGACGTCGCCAAGCAACTTTAAGACGAGTCAGAATGACTCGTCTTTTTTGTATGCTTTCATACCTCTATCAATTGCATTTTTAACCCCTTCTAAATAAGAAAATCCATATTTTTTATCGGGTTCTAAGTAAGTTCCTTCTGCCCACTCATTCCATGCGTTAATAAATAAAAACTCGCTGTTATAAAAAGAGTAAGTACGATGAATTTGTTTGCTTAAATATATGGTGAACTTTTCAGGGGTAGAACCTACAAAGATGCTGCTATTTGCATTTTTACGCCGTGCAGTATTATCCCAATCAACAAAAGCGCCAGGAAATGTTTTTTTCTTTGGGAGAGATCGTTGTAATATATACATCCATACTTTATCGTAGTCCCAAACATTTAATTGCATACCAGAATCATATATTGCTTTATTTATGTCTGAAGAGCTATCATGGGCAATTGTATAGAAAGGTTCAAATTGAATGCTAGCATCGAATCCATTTATATTAGGTAGTGGAAAGCTGTTTAATGTTTCAGCAAAGTATATACCTTTTAAACCATTTTCTCGTGCTAATGCATTCCAGTAATTAAGCATTTTTTCACAATCAGGAATATGTCCTGGACGATAAATAATGAACAAAGGTTTATCATCTATATGAATATATCTCTCATCTTGGAAAGCTTGTAATAAATAATCAAAGTGTTCCTTCCAATCTGATATACCTCCGTAATCTTGTGGCATTAATATATGTTTATCGAGACCATCCCAAGATTTTGTCCATGGTTCATTTGCCCAAGAAAGACAAAAAGGGAAGTCAGGTTCCTTCATCTTTAGTACCTCATTAAAGGGTGTTTCTAATAACCTTTTTCCTTTAAACCAGTAATGATAATAACAAAAACCATATATACCGTATGCTTTAGCAATTTCTGCTTGCCACTTTCTTACTGAAGGGCTAGTTAAGTCATAATAAAAATCTTGATAAGGTTCCCTGGGTTGATAATGGCCTGAAAATAAAGGTTGTGCACTTTTAGTATTTGTCCATTCAGTAAACCCTTTCCCCCACCATAGATCATTTTCTTTTATTTGATGGAATTGTGGTAAGTAAAAAGCGATTATTTTCAAGGTATATCCTCCTCGTGTTCTTCGTAGTTCAAATGGTGGAAAGGTATTCTTGATTTAGTGGAGCAATTTTAAAACGAGAGATATGTTATCTGATTACTGCTTTTTATGGTACGTAGTGGATTTGTTTTTACAGCTTACTTGATACGAGAGTATTAGGTAAGTTAATATATAGCTGAAATAGAAAGTGCCTTTCGTCAGGAAATTAAGCGTATTACGTTGAATGAAAGGAATTAAATTTTTTGAAGGACAAAGAGGGCCTGTGGTAATCGATTTACATCATCAAAAAAGTCCTGTAACTTTAAATACTTCTCATAATGATTTTTAATATAAGTCTTAGGTATAACAGTTTCTCCGTAAAAACTACTATTTCTAACATCTCCTGCACCAGTAGGGCTGTGGACAAAATTTCCGTTTTCATAATCCGAGATGGCGCGATGTATATCTGGAAAAGCTTGAGATAAAGTTTTATGCCATCCTGTTTGAATTAATTCAGGATGTTCTTGGAATTGTTGACAAAAATCAAGAAAATAGCGCGCTTGTGTTGTTGCGATGAAAATTCCGCCAGGGCGAAGAACTCTTGAAAATTCTTTCACCCAATTTTCAGCAGTTTCTTCGGATAAATGTGAGAATACAGAATAAGCGAATATGATATCTAATGAATTGTCACTAATAAATTCTACAGGGGGTTGTGGGCTTGCTGTTTTATATATTCCTCTTCCTAGTGTTTCATTACAAAGTGTAATCATCGCAGGATCCACATCAATGCCAAGTAAATTTTGATCAGAGGCATCTTTAAATAAGAAGCGTATAATTCTTCCCCATCCGCAGCCGAAGTCTAAAACTTTACTTTCTTTATTCACGGGAACACCTAAATTCTGGGCATATTGTTTTATATAGCTATAAAACAAATATGCTTCATAAAGAGCATGTTCATAGGAAGCACCTACAAATTGTTTTTGAATTTCTTCAGGAGGAAACCTAGGTACGAGAACCCCATTTATCGTTGTTTGGGAACAACTTTGTATAAATAAATTTAGAAGTTCAACATCAGATAGTGAATTAACAAGATTATCAAAATCACTTCCTAACTTAAAGTTATGCATTTGTCAAACCTCCGAATTATATAGTGATTAAAACTTATTTTCTTGCTTTTTACTAATAAAAACATGTAAAAATTCAGCATCTAACCCGAGTGATCTATCCTTTTGTAAATAAACAATGGTATACATATTTGTGTGTCTATAAATATATTCAATCATATCCTGCCCCCAATCGAACGTTACTAAAGACCCATTCTCATCAATAGGGTTTCCGTGATAAATGGGCTCTTCAATATATTCAATCACCTCTTTATTCAATCTTGCTCTTTGCACAGTTTTTGTGAGTGTATGATACCAAGGGACAGTAAATACATGAGCGCCGCCAGGTTTTAATACTCGTTCTATTTCTTTAAAGGCTTTGTTTGGCGTCATTACATGCTCAAAAACGTCTTGAGTAATGAATAAATCAAAAGATTCATTTTCAAAAGTCATGTCTTCTAAGTTCTCACATCTAATTCCTTGAAAGTATTGGCCAAGAGGATAGTTTTTAAAGTATTGAGAATATGTATAGTTTTTACAGTTTTTTAATAGTAGCTGAGTTGTAATTCCTCCAGGAGAGGATTCGTGGATACTATAGGAATCCCATTTTGGAAAAAATGTGTGTAAAGTATGGATTAAAGCTCGCTGCCTTGGGATAGAGTTACATGTAGAACATAAATAATGATCTCTAAGCCAATCATTATGCTCTATAAATGTAGCTTTCTTTTTGCAAATAACGCAGTACCCATTATTGTGTTTCAAATTGATTTCCACACGACATCACTCCTATGTTACATGCAATCTATTTATGGAAAGTATGATACACGTCAACAATCGGCGAAATCAAAGGGAATAGGTGAAAGTTAGGTATCTCTTAAAATAGCAATTAGGAAAAGGGAATAATCAGTTGAAGAGAACCCGACTCGAATTAAAGTTTCACTTTATGCTATGCGATGCATTAGCTTTTATTCATAGAAAAATGTATAGACTTAAAGTATCCCTCTCGTGTACGGGTACATTTCAAAGTCCTGTGCATATATTTCTGTAACTAAACCCATGGTTTCTTTATCATAAAAGCTTTCGTATGTTGGAAATCGTGGGAAGGCTTCATCTGTAATGCTAAGTTCTGCATAGCTCCCTGCATAAATCATCTTGTGGGCGCGATGATGATCTGAATTTGTAAGAAGTGCTAAATTGGATTTTATCAAATCGTACGTGTGTTCTAGTTTGGTGATTTGTGCATTAAAATCTTCTAAAGGAATATAACATTGGATGAAGTTTTCTTCACCAGGGACGTATTGTTGGCTAAAATGTAT
This sequence comes from Bacillus sp. 22475, assembly GCF_052044835.1. NCBI lineage: Bacteria > Bacillati > Bacillota > Bacilli > Caryophanales > Bacillaceae > Bacillus > Bacillus sp. 22475. The sequence continues at coordinate 3,639 of NZ_JBQENW010000060.1, forward strand.
ATCTATTGCTAGGGAATTGGAACCAAATGCCTGAACGTAATATAAAAATTGTTTAAATGATATTCCTTGATTACTATATTTATCATTATAAAAATAATGACGGATACTTTCCCATTGGGGGCTAGCGTATGGATTGTCAGCAAGTAATAGAAATGAGCTAACAGCCCTTGTATAGGGATTTCGCACAAGTTTACAAACATCCTTTTTACCTTCTAGAAGACCAGTTTGTAACTCTGGTATGTAATTTATATTGTTCTTATACACCCAGAACTCATAGTAATGAATAAAGTCATTGTATTTCTTTGCTTCAGTAAATAATCCAATTTGAAAAAAGAACCAATTAGCTAATGCGGTGCATCCGCTTCTATGACTCCAAAATAGTATAAGGGGAAAGTCTTTATGGTAATGCGGAATTCGGTCTTTATTTAGAATTACATGATTTAAAAGCCCTTGATTTATATTTTTCATGAGTTTAGCACTCCTTTTTTGAGAACTTTGTGTATGTAGAAGGTTTATTAAATATATTCATGGGGATGAGTAAATATTATGAGCGTTTTTGCAATCAACTTGGATAAGGAAGCTATTCTAAAATGAAAATATAAAATAAAGATAATGAAAATTTATAAGAAGCATACAATGATAAGAGATGAATAATAGAAATGATCAAGTTCATTTATTTATATTTTTAGGTTTGACGATGGGAAAAATTTATTACTAGAGAGATGATATTATGAGGAAGAATAATTATTTAATAGTAGGTGGAAATAGTTTCATTGGTATCAACCTCGCATTGGGTTTATTGAAACAGGGGCAAAATGTAAAAGTATTTTCCAGGCATATAAATAATTTTCCTCAAAATATTATAAGTGAAGTTGAATTTATTAAAGGTGATTTAGAAAATGTTGAGGATATATATAAGGCTTTAGTGAATATAGATATTATTATTTATTTAGCTGCGACGTCTAACGTAGCAACTTCAATTGAAGATGTTTTCGGCGATATTAATAGCAGTTTATTTTTTCTTAATTTCATGGAAAGTGTTAAAGATTTTCGTATTAAAAAAATTATATTAGCTTCTTCGGGAGGCACAGTTTATGGTGAACCTGAATATTTGCCTATTGATGAGAAACATCCATTAAGACCACTTTCCCCGTATGGAATAACAAAAGTTTCGCTCGAGAATTATTTGTATTTTTATAAGAGAAAATATGGAATAGATTATGTTGTATGTAGATATTCTAATCCGTATGGAAAATACCAAAACCCCTTAAAAAAAGTTGGGGCGATAAATTGTTTTTTGTATCAGCATCTCAGTAATGAAAGGATTAATATATATGGGAATCCAGAGGAGATTATTAGAGATTATATTTATATCGATGATTTAGTTGAAATTACTATACAACTAGCACAATTAAATCAATTGAAATCTTGCGTATATAACATAGGGAGTGGCAAAGGTCTTTCTTTAAAACGAATTATTGTGGAACTAGAGAAAATAACAGAAAGAAAAGTGGATTTTATCTGTTATAAACAAAAACAAGAGAACGTCCAAAGAATCATTTTAAATATTGATAAGATAAAACAAGAATTGAATTGGGAACCTAAAATAGATTTTAAAAATGGGATTAGATTAAATAAGCTATGGATTGAAGAGTTCTTATATAGTAAAAAATAATAAACCACACTCTACTTGTATTTAAGCAGAGCGTGGTTTATTATTTTACTTCTTTTTCTATTACCCAAAGGTCTTGATGTTCCCACCAAAATCCTTCAGTATACTTTTTGATGATTGGGTTATAGGGCAATAATTTAATTTTGTCACACACGTAAGAGGGGCTAACTATCGTTTGTCCGTACTGATTAACATCTAAATCGAATTGTTCACTAGAAGAGAGAAACCAATAGCCCTGTTCGTTTAAATTTGGAAACCCGAAATATTTTTTACTTTGATAGCCATGGGTTGTGAAAATGAATAAACCACCAGGTGAAACAGCGTTATACAATGTTTGAAGCCAACGAAACCAAGTTGTATCAGGCATATGAGAAAAAAAGGATAGACAAAAAACAATATCGTACGTAGAGGAGTCTAATTTTAACTGTTCGGGCTCAGGATGAGATAATATAGAAGGATTATTTAATTTGTTTTCAATAAAGGAAATGGCCTCTTCGTGTATATCACAAGCGGTTATACTCAAATTCGCTTGTAGATTTAATAAATGACGTGTTACGCAGCCGTATCCAGATGCAAACTCTAACAATTTGATTGGATTGCCTGTAGGAGGATAAAGGGAAGTGATTAAGTCTAAGAGTATTTGTGCTGAGTTTTGCCCGTCTTTAAAATAGTAATCTATCGCTTCTTTTTTTGATGGGAAAACGGGATTAGTGACAATGAACTGAAAGATATGATCCTCAGGATGGATACTTGCATTTACATTGTAGCTGTGTGCGATTTGAGAAATTAAATCTTTATGTTCCTCTATAAAGTCTTTCAAAGAGTATTCCCCCTTAAATAATAGTATCGCCTTACAAGAGATATTGATGGCAGAGAAAGCATACGTTTAAATTTTTAAGTATGCTTTAAGATACTTTCTATATGTATACATTTTCATTTTAGAAATGTCATCGATAGTAAAGCTTTCTTTAATGAAATTTTGCATTTGCACAACTTCATTGTAATGGGAATATGAATCTTCTGTTCTTGTTACACTATTTAAATGTCGTCTATGATAGTTTAGGGGGGCTGGATTGAAGTAAATATCTCCCTCTGTAAGAAGAGAAACATAGAAGAACCAGTCACCAGCTATTTTGAACTTTTCTAACTGTTTTTCTGTTTTCTTCATATCTATATTTTTAAAAACTACACTCGAGACATTAGGTATAGTGTTTTTGATAAGTAACGTATCTTGTATTTCGTCGACGCCTTTTCGAAAATAGGGGGCTTTCCATTTCTCTTCATCGATATCATTTGTGTAATTTAAATAATGATTAGCCAATACATTTCCTTGTTCGTCTATTTGTTTTGATTGTGTGTAGCTTAAGGCAATATTGTTATTTATATAAAACCCCTGCATCACCTCTTGTAAAAATGTCTTATCGCATAAGTCATCGGCCTCTGCAATCCAAATATAATCACCAGTTGCTGCAGTGACGCCTTTTATCCATTGTTTAAATACAGAACCAGAGTTTGTATCATTAATAACCTGTTGAACCTTCAGATGGATCTTATTTTCTTTTGAGAGCAGTTCTTTAAATGTTGATACGCTATGATCAGTGGAGGCATCGTCTAAGAAAATTAGTTCGTAAAGAGGGTAGGTTTGGTTTAATATTGATTCGATTCGATCAGGTAAGTATTTTTCATAATTATAGTTTGGTATGATTACGCTTATCTTTTTGTAATTATGTTCGAGAAGATCTAGTAATTGATAAATGTAAGTAAGAAAATTGAAGTTTTTTTCGATAAGTTCTTGGCCAAAGCTTCCCTTTTGTAATCGTAATCCCTCATCATGAATAAATTCATATATTTTTTCTAGCATTTTGGGTAAATTTAAAAAGTCTACTAAGGCACCGGTTTTTTCTGTAACAACATCCTCAAAACCTCCAGCATTTTTAAACCCTATAACAGGAAGTTTTGCATCTAATGCTTCTAAAACAACATTTGGAAAAGGATCTTCCCTTGAAGTTAATAAGTATAAGTCAGCTCCGGCGTTATATAATCCGATATCGGGAGTAGGATCGATTACTGTGAAATGTGCTTTATATTTAGGGGGCAGTGTATTCAGGAATTGAACATCTGTTCTCCCTACCCAAATAAAATGAATATCCTTGTGAGTCTTTCTTACTGAGTAAGAGATAAGTGAGAATAGATCGATTCCTTTTCGATAATCTGCGAAGCCTACACCCAGGATGATTTTGCTATCTAGAGGCAGGTTAAGCTTCTTACGTAACTCATTTCTAGCTTTTGCGATATTATTCTTATAAGGATTGTGGTTAAACAAACCTTGAGGGAGAATGTGACATTTTTGAGGATCCAATTCAGTGATTGTACGAAATTTTTCTTGTACGTATTGTGAAGGGAAAACAACTTTGTAAGCAAATTCAGCGATGTTTTTAGCTTTCCCTTCAGCAGAGTACTGTTGTATTAAATGCGGTAATTCATGTATTAATGAAACAACTTTTATATTGTGTCTAGCTAGTAATGCGACGATATCGCCACTTATGACAGTACTACATATGGCGAGGGTAAAATCCTGTGATAATAAATCCTTTATTAATAATTCGACCTTTTCTTTTGTTTGATAATCTTGCTCGAGACAATAAACAGGACCGTACTTTTGGAAATCGGGAATTAAAATACCGGATCCAATAGAAATAATTGCAACAGAGTAATCAAAGTTTTCTTTAAGAGCCTTAATAGTATGTAAAGAAAGTAGCTGTGCTCCGTGGAAATGGGCATCATGGGATACATAAATTATCTTTTTATTAACATGCATTTCATAACGCCTCCTAAGTTTATTAGATTTCTTTTCCTTTTTGTTGATTAAAGGTAAAGAAGAGAAATGTTTTATATATAATCCCCTAGAGATGAGTAGAAGGGGGGCGTACTAAAAGAAAAAATATTATCCTTAATATATATTTACTTGGTCTCGCATTCATTCTTTAGAAAAGTATTAGTATTAAGTTAGAGAGTGTAGTCTGCAGATTGTTAGTTTGAATACATACGTTTATGAAGTTCTAAGGATGTGTTAGAAATTAAGAGAGGGCAAAGCTTTTATAATTTATAAAATAAAAAAGATAAAAAGTATTGACGATTGATCTACAGGGGTGTAATATAGGACAAGTCGCCGATGACATTAACGTCGCAAGCGACAAACGAAATGAAAAACTTAGTTGACATTAACTAACGAAGATGTTAACATAAGGAAGTCGCAAATGAGCGACCAAGTAGTTCT
>NZ_JBQENW010000060.1:8637-11303 GCF_052044835.1 Bacillus sp. 22475
AATGTTATCTAGTTTTGAAGGAATATGCCTTCATAGTTTGGTGATGATGGCAGAGAGGTCACACCCGTTCCCATACCGAACACGGAAGTTAAGCTCTCTAGCGCCGATGGTAGTTGGGACCTTGTCCCTGTGAGAGTAGGACGTCGCCAAGCAACTTTAAGACGAGTCAGAATGACTCGTCTTTTTTGTGTTTTGTAACTTCTTTTCAAAGCTAATTACATATTTATATAAGTTTTATTCGATTTCTTTCGTGATTTTTGATATGTAATTTAAGGTTTTCTATTTTATTTCTTAAAGATAAGATTCACTGGTGTGTTAAAATAGTACAGTTGTTTTTTGATGTACTTTAATATAAGAAGATTTAAGTTAGAAAAGGAGATAATATGAAAAGGATAGGTATAATTACTATAGTAGTCTTAGTCCTTCTATTAATCGTGTATATGTTAGTTGGGAATTATTTTTATAACTACGCGTTGAATGCGAAACAAGAAAAAGAATTTTTGCAAGATAATCCTCATTTAGTAGAAACGGTAAATGCATCGGGAGATGTATTGGCTACAAATGAAGAAAAGAATGCGAACTTCGTATCGAAGTATAAACCTAACACATTAACTATACGTTCTTTCGATAAATTGAATTTAAAAGGCTATGAATATATGAATGAATCATCTAGTCATAAATGGGCAATTGTGGTTCATGGATACAATGGTAGAGCATCAGAAATGACGAAATATATTCGTAACTTTTATGAACAAGGCTATAATGTCATAGCACCAGACCTTCGTGGGCACGGAAATAGTGAAGGGGATTATGTTGGTATGGGCTGGCATGATCGTAAAGATGTTTTGATTTGGATTCAACAAATCTTAAAGAAAGATCCTAATGCTGAAATAGCTCTATTTGGTGTTTCAATGGGCGGGGCAACTGTAATGATGACTTCAGGAGAAGATTTACCTTCTAATGTTAAAGTTATTATTGAAGATTGTGGATACTCAACCGTTATTGATGAATTTACTTATCAGCTAAAAGATTTATTCCACTTGCCGAGGTTTCCTGTTATGAATGCGGCAAATACAGTTACAAAATTAAGAGCTGGATATGATTTAGAAGAAGCTTCAGCTGTAAAACAAGTAGTGAAAAGCAAAACACCTATGCTATTCATTCATGGGGATGCTGATACATTTGTTCCTTTTGAAATGTTAGATGAGGTGTATAATGCTGCAAAAGTAGAGAAAGAGAAATTAATTGTTCCAGGTGCGGGACATGGAGAAGCGGAGAAAGTAGATTCAAATAAATATTGGAATACTGTATGGAAGTTCGTAGGGAAGTATATTCCGGCATAATTAAAGTTGTTTCATTTTCATAGACGATAATCGGAGGGATAATAGTTAATCCTTTTGATTATCGTTTTTTGTTAATTAGGTAGTCTGCTATAAGTGTATTTTTGTATGTACTATATGAAGGAGATAGAGCAAAAACTTTTGAATTCCTTAATCTCAGTGCTACAATGATTGAAAACTAAATGTTAATGAGGTGTTTATATGAAAATTGAGGTTTGGTCGGATTTTGTATGCCCATTTTGCTATATTGGGAAACGTAGATTAGAGATGGCTTTAGAGCAATTTCCACATAAGAAGGATGTTGAAGTTGAGTTTAAAAGTTTTGAATTGGATCCGAATACTCCCGTTTACTCTGGAACAAGTATTAATGAAGTGCTTGCATCAAAGTATGGAATTAGTATTGAAGAAGCTAAGCGTAATAACGTACAGCTAGGAAATCATGCAGCTAGTATGGGTTTAAGTTTTAATTTTGATGAGATGAAGCCGACGAATACGTTTGATGCGCATCGTCTTGCGAAGTTTGCAAAGAATCATGGAAAAGAAAAGGAGATTACGGAGAATCTACTTTTTGCATATTTCACTGAATCGAAAAATTTAAGTGATGTGGATACACTTGCTATTATCGCTGCAGCCTCAGGTTTAGATAAGCAAGAAGCTTTAAATGTTATTAATGATAAAAATGCGTACGCAAATGATGTTAGAATTGATGAAGCGATTGCTCAGCAATATCAAATTTCGGGAGTGCCTTATTTTATTATTAATCAAAAGTATGCTATTTCAGGTGCACAACCACTTGAAACTTTTGTTGGTGCACTTCAGCAAGTTTGGGAAGAAGAGAATCCTGCACCGAAGTTACAGGAACTTTCAGCAGATGGTGGAAGCGATCTTTCTTGTGCTGATGGAAGTTGTTCGGTGCCGTCGAAAGAACAATAGTTTTTATGGTAGAAGAGCACCCCATAGATTGTTCTGTGGGGTGCTTGTATAACTATAGAAGAAATACGTAAATGAAATCTATAAAATATAAAGTTTTTTAAAAAACGTATTGACGATTATACTTTAGAGGTGTAATATAGAACAAGTCGCCGATGACATTAACATCGAAAGCGACAAACGAAATAAAAAACTTAGTTGACATTAACTAACGAAGATGTTAACATAAGGAAGTCGCAAATGAGCGACCAAGTAGTTCTTTGAAAACTGAACGAAACAAACAACGTGAAACGTCAATTTTTATTTTTAGATGCTAGACAAACTAACTTTATTGGAGAGTTTGATCCTGGCTCAGGATGAACGCTGGCGGCGTGCCTAATACATGCAAGTCGAGCG
>NZ_JBQENW010000061.1:0-10442 GCF_052044835.1 Bacillus sp. 22475
GCCACACATCCATCAACTTAAGGATTTAGACTATTTTTGAAGTTAAAAGCACGTTACTATTTTCTTATGTTAATGAGAAAGGGTGACGTGTTTTTTATGAATATGAATCAAAAACAAGAATTATCTTTATTCGCTGAAGAGTTATATCGATATATGTCTCCCGCTACACTTAATCAATTAGCCATAGAAGCAGGCGGAATGAAACGAAAACGTAAGTGCCACGGGCACCATTTCTTATCTTTGTGTGTATGGCTAAATCAACAAGTCGCTACTACCTCTCTTACTCAACTATGTAGTCAATTAGAAACTTCAACAGGAGTTTTATTAAGTCCGGAAGGACTTAATCGGCGATTTAACTCTGCTTCTGTAGCCTTCTTTCGAACTGTATTTACTACACTTCTACAAGCTAAAATTGGAGGCGTATCTAAGATTTCTCATTCTCTTTCTTCCTACTTTGAGCGCATTCGCATCCTTGATTCTACAACCTTTCAGGTTCCAGATCGATTCGCATCTACCTATCCTGGTGCCGGAGGATGTAGTCATAAAGCTGGTGTGAAAATTCAACTAGAGTATGACTTGTTGAGTGGGGAATTTTCTGATGTGAAAATTGAACCAGGAAAACGAAGTGATCAGGCGTATGGTGCGACTCGAACAGGCATGATACAAAAGAATGAGCTGTATATTCGTGACTTAGGATATTTTCATCTACAAGACTTTAAGTCTATTCAAGACAAGCAGGGGTATTATTTATCTCGTCTTAAGTTACCAACTAAAATATATAGAAAAGAGTTCGAAACAGTGGTATTTAAAACAAAACCCTCTCAATTGAAACCAGTATATATACAAATTCATTTGGAAGACATTATGAAACAACTACAACCTGGCCAAGTGTATGAATTACACGATGTATATGTAGGGAGTAAGGACAAATTGCCTACTCGTATTGTAGTTTATAGGTGTACCGAGGAGCAAAAACAGAAACGCCTACGTGACCGAGCTATTCGTGAAAAGAAAAAAGGAATTACATATACAGAGCGTACAAAGCTTTTACAAGGTATTACGGTATATATGACAAACATTCCTACGGAATGGGTACCAAAAGAGAAAATCTATGATTTATATTCATTACGTTGGCAAATTGAGCTGTTATTTAAAATATGGAAATCTTGGTTTCAAATTCATCGTTGTAAATCTATTAAACAAGAGCGATTAGAATGTCATCTTTATGGGCAACTCATTAGTATTCTATTATGTTCTTCTACTATGTTTAAAATGCGAGAACTCCTATTACGTAAGAAACAGAAAGAGCTAAGTGAATATAAAGCGATGTACATAATTAAGGATTATTTTTCACTTTTTTACCAAGCATTACACAAAAACACCCAAGAATTATCAAAGGTTCTCCTTCGTCTGTTTAACCTCCTACAGCACAACGGACGAAAATCTCATCGATACGAGAAAAAGACAGTCTTTGATATTTTGGGTGTTGTTTATGAGTATACCACTTCTACTCATCAGGTAGCATAGTAAAAAATTGAAACCCGTCAGGGTTTATTTGATATGCCCGCTTTTATAAAATCTACAAAAGATAATAAAAAACTATATGGAAAGACCGCATTTTGTTTAAAAATATACCTTAAGTTGATGGATGTGGGGTACAGCCACATCACCATCAAGCTAACAGAACAAAATACACCCTAAAATAAAAAACGCCATCCTTTCCTAAGATTCTACAGAAAGAATAGCGTATTTTTTCTTTTTATGGATACACTTTTTAGCTCGATAGCGATGGGGTATTACCTCAAATATAATTATTTTATTTACATGTTTCTTTTAAATTTGTTTCAAATCTTTTCATAGGTTGGTATACAAGAACGTGTAGTGATAAACCTATCACTGCAGTAATGTTTAAAATAATACTTATAATCATTAAAGACCCTTCTATAACTGGAGAAAAGTATCCATTCGTACTTAACGTAGAAGAACTTATACCAAGTAGTAAAATCACTACTAGTAAAGGTAAGTTTTTAACCAATTTGAATCCCCCTTTAAATGTAATATCTTTATATCATTATATCACACACTAGTTTATATAATTAATATAAGATAGTTATCTATGGGCAATTTCACATTTTTTTGTTACCAGTTAGCACGAAATTTTGTTCTGGGGTACTATAAAATTTCCGCTTGATGGCGATGTGGTTCTATCCCATCGCTATCAAGCTAAGAAATTCATTGTACACCCAAACGAAAAAAGATGAAAAAATAATAAAAAGCTTATCATTATGAACGTGGTTCAAGTCGGAGGAAGGCCCCTTAGGGTGTCTTTTTTTGTACATAATAAAAGCCTCACCATCCTATGAAAACGGTAATTCCTTTAAAACAAATAATAATTGTAAATATGTTAATTTTACATTACATTAAAGTTAGAGAAAACTCTTTAACTAATACAGTGCTAAATAGTAGGTGAAAAAATGGAATTTAACGATTTGGGTATTACCATTAAAGAACTTAGAATTAACAAAAATATATCACAATCCGAATTATGTCATGGAATATGTTCACAAAGTCAAATTAGCAAGATCGAAAAAGGTGTGATTTATCCATCTAGCATATTGTTATATCAATTATCTGAAAGACTTGGTATTGATCCAAATAATATATTTGCACTAACTCAAAACAAAAAAATTAAATATGTAGAAAATGTAAAATATGTAATAAAAGATTGCTTAAAACAAAAACAATATAAAGAACTTTATGAAATAGTAAAAAAGGAGAAAAACTTAAATAACTTTCAAACAAATGAAGAGAAACAATTTCTAATATGGCATGAAGCAATTGCTATATTTGAGGTAAATAGATCAACCAAAACTGCTTTAACTCTTTTAAATCATGCATTAAAACTAACTTTAACCAATTCTGATTTTTTATCAGAAAGAGAAATAGATATTATGCATACAATGGCTATATTTCATGGAGAAAATAAAGAATATGAAAAAAGTATTACTATATTAAGAAGATGTTTATCTAATTTTAATAAGTTAAATTTTCCTAGAGATAAAGAAATTAAACTAAAAATCATTTTAAATTTAGCAAAATCTTTGGCCTTCACATATCAACATGAAGAGGCAATAAAATACATTGATAAGGGCATCAAATTAGCAATTAATCTAAATACTTTATACCTATTAGGTGAACTATTCTATTTAAAAGGTCTGTTTTTATTAAAGATTAAACAACACAATGTAGAAGATGTTGTTTATAACTGGAAAAAAGCATTATTTATATTTGAACTAACAGAAAAAGAATATTATACAAAACTGATACCAGATAAACTTATTGAAATACAAAATAAAAAACACTCATAATTTCGTAAAAACTACTTAAAAAGCCCACAGGAAAAGTTCCCGTAGGCTTTACATTTATAAACATATTATTATTTTTTATAAAACCGCATCTCCAATTATTAGATAACTATCTAATCCATTGGTAATGCGGTTCACTTAGGCCATTAATGTTTCAGCTATCTTCTTTATTTGAAAATTACATCTACCATACTAATTTAATATTATATTCCTGAAGCCAACCATTAACTTGAAGTAAATAATCTATTATACCTCGGGCATCATTACCTGAAATTACTTCGTCTTTTCCTTCTGCAATAGCACGAACTCTTTCTACATTAATTAATGGCAAAATAGGTGATTCAGGATTGTTCAACACATGTAACATCCAATCACTAATACCTTGTAGATAAGAGGCATCCTTTGTGCTTGGATATGCACTTTTTTTGCGATAACGTACATCTTCTGGAAGTACATTTTCAAAAGCTCGACGTAAAATACCTTTTTCAATATTGTCTATGCTTTTCATTTCGAATGGGACATTCCATAAGTATTCTACAAGCCGGTAATCGCAAAATGGAACTCGTACTTCAAAGCCATTCATCATACTTGTGCGATCTTTTCGTTCTAACATAAATGGCAAGAAACGAGTAATAAACATGTAAGACATTTGACGTTGCTTCATTTGCAGATCACTTTCACCTTCTAAAAAGGGAACCTCAGCAACCGCATCTTCAAATTTTTGTTTTTGATATTTTTCAGGGCTAATCTTCGCTTTAAAATCCTCTGATAAAATTTCTGTACTATACCATAAATTAACACTCCAAGGGAATATCTCTGCATCTAGAAACTTCTCTTGATGAAACCATGGATATCCTGAGAATACTTCATCTGCGGATTCGCCTGAAAGTGCAACTGTTGCGTCTTTCTTCATTTCCTTAAATAGCAAATAAAGAGACGTTTCTAGTTCTCCAACTCCAGGTAGATCACGCGCTCGCATTGGAGTTAATAAATACTCTATTAAACTATCTGATCCTAACTCTATAGAATGATGCTTTGTTCCTACATATTCAGCCACACGTTTCACCCAAGGTTCATCACGATCAAAACGAAGGAAGTCTTGCTCAAAGTCCTTTTCATCATTGATGAAATTCAGGGAATATGTATGAAGGCGTTCCCCTTTATTCCCAAATTCATTTCCTGCTAAACCTGTTAAACCACTGGAATCTAAACCTCCGGAAAGCATAGATACCACTGGTTTATCAGCAATTAACTGACGTTTAACCGTATCTTGTAAAATGGAGCGGATTGTCTCGACTGTTGTATCAATATCATCTACATGTTTTTTACTTTCAAGTTTCCAATATTGTGTCGTATTCGAACCATTAGAGGTAAACGTCATATAATGGCCAGCACGCACTTCATGTATATCCTTGAAAATAGCGTGACCAGGAGTACGTGTTGGTCCAAGACAGAAAATTTCAGAAAGTCCCTCTTTATCTACCTCTGCATCTACAAGTGGATGTGAAAGTAAAACTTTTAACTCTGAACCAAAGAGAACTGCACTTCCCCTTTGAGCAAAAAATAAAGGCTTCACACCTAGATGATCACGACCAAGCATCAATTTCCCAAATCTTTCATCCCAAATACCAAAAGCAAAAATCCCATTTAAGTGTTGAACACAATCTTCTTGCCATTCTAAGTAAGCATGTAGTAATACCTCTGTATCCGACTTGGTCTGAAATTTATGACCTTTCTCCTCAAGTTCTTTACGTAATTCTTGATAGTTATAAATTTCTCCATTGAACGTAAGGCCAATTGTATCATTTCCATCTTTATAGAGCATAGGTTGAAGGCCACCTTCAGGATCAATGACGATGAGACGTCGATGACCTAATGCCGCTCGTTTTGAAAACCAATGCCCCTCTGCATCAGGCCCGCGGTGAATGATAGCATCTGTCATTTTTTTTAACGTTTCTTGTTCATTAGACAGGTCTTTAGACCAGTCTATCCACCCTGCAATTCCACACATAGTGTCTACCTTCTCTCAAATAGTATAGAAACCGACTAAAATCAAATATCAGTCGGTTTTCCGTAAAAAAATCCGACTAAAAACATCTTTTAGTCATGTTTATATAATAAAATGAATTGAATAAAAAATCAAATAATTCAATCAAGAAAGAAATCATTGTCCCCTTTCACTTGAATTCTCATCGTCCGATTAAAAAATTATTACCTTAAACTTTCATTTTCATCCTAAGTGATACAGTTGCATTCTATTATAGTTATATACTAGAAATAAGAATGGTGTATGCTATTCTATAAGAAGAAAATAGAGGACTTTCTATTAGGATTTACAAAATTACAAATGAACTAATACAGAATGTAAAGACAGAAAACTTCGCTAAATATTTCAAGGATAGGGTGTAGACAATGATCAAATTAGAAAAAGAAAATAAAAAGATGAAAATCATTCAATCTGCCACAATACTGTTCTCTACGCGTGGTGTCCGTAACACAACGGTTGATGAAATTGCAAAGACAGCTAAAGTTGGTAAAGGTACTATATATTATTACTATACAGATAAAACTGAAATATTATGTGACTGCTATATGCGTCATATTCAGCTTAAACGCTCACAATTATTTAATTTATATAAAGAAGAAAAAGATGTTTTACTTCGAATACAAAAAATTCTTCATTATATCAGCCTAGAATATCATCAAGATCCATTTGTTTCTACACTCTTTCGAGAATATAAAGAGTACCATTCACCTGAAATTACAACTTGTTTTAAACAATCTGAAGAAGAAGCAATTAACATGATAAGTAATTTGCTCGAAAAAGGTTATCAGCAAGGAGCTTTGCATAAGGTACCATTACCGCTTACAGCTTTTATGTTAGTACGAATGATTTTTAACTACGAACAGGATTATATAAAAGATGATAAAAGTGATACAGAATTTCTGCAGTTGCTAAAGCATATGCTTCTTAAAAACTAGTTTTAACAACAAAAAAATAATTGTGGTACAAATATATGAAGAAGAACGTGAATAATGAATAGTTTAATAAGCTCTTTTCATTCTGGACAAACATACGAAATATCCAACGCTTATGTAGAAATGAATGAAAAAATCATATAAATTTTTCTAAAATTAGAAAGCCTATACTTAAATTTACAATAAAATAGCCCAGCAAAAAGAGCGTGTTTTCATCTATCTAAACACGCTCTTACAAATATTTAAACCCTATATGAATTGCTTATTCCATTCTAATTTTCTTTTAACTCATACATATCTTTTTATATTCGATTATCATGCCAGAAGTTTATTGGAAAATGATTATTCTCATCATAAGCTTCAAATTCATACCCTTTTTCTTTTAATCCTTTTATAATTGCTGGAACTGCCGCGACAGATTGTGGATGAATATCGTGCATTAAAACAATTTCTTTTGAAGACGTCGCACCTGCTAAGACATTTTGAACAATTTTTGCAGCTGCTACATCAACAGGTAATTTATTGTATTTCCAATCTAAAGAATCAATTGTCCAATCCCATACTTTTAATCTATTTCCGACCACTTCATTTCGAAGTGATTCATTTAATCCAGGCATTGATCCATATGGTGGACGTGTTAATTTTGGTATGTTTCCAATAACATTTCTAATTAAAGATTGATCTTCTTTCATTTCCTTCACATATTCCTGATTGGTGTATAACTTTTTAAAATCATGTGTCATACTATGCATGCCCACATAATGGTTTTCTACATGCTCTCGTTTCACCAAATCTGGGAACCTTTTCACATTATCGCCAATTAAAAAGAATGTTGCTTTCACATCATTTTTCTTTAATACATCTAATAGATTAGCTGTATATTTTCCTGGTCCATCATCAAAAGTTAAATATGCAACTTTTCTTTCTTTACCATCAAAACGATTAGGTATCGATTTTTTCAATTCATTTTTAGGTAGACTGCTCACTTGTTGAACACTATTTGCCTCTTCCGCATTTACCAGCTTAGGATTCGTAATAGATTGAAACATGTAATACCCTATTGCTACTAAAGTAATAGCCAACAATACACTTATAATTCTCTTTTTCTTACGCTTAATTTTCATATTATAATCTTCTTTCTATCAAATCATTCCACTTTATGTCGTTTAGTTTTATTATCCTATTAGTTTATTAAGTTTTTTAACTTAACCAATCTCAATTTTGGACTAATCATTTTAATAATCTATATAGGTGAAAATTAGTGCCCTGCACTAGCGTTCATGGCATTTCCTATAATAGTTAGAACAACTGGAAATAATACTGGTCCTAAGGTAAGGACAATGTTTAAAAGTATAATAAAACTATATAGTAAGCTGTAATTTTTACTATTACGGTTTTCCAATACTAGTATGACTAATGTTATTATAGTAATTAAATGTAGTAATAAAATTATCAACCAATAATACATCATTATAGTAAGATTCCACTTTCCTAATAGTTGGTATGTTACCCCTATTATTATCCCTAATATAGTAGCATTAAAGGAAATAAACAAAGTTCTTTTTAGTATTTTAGGAAATGTTTTGTGATCCACAGTTTTATTATATAAACCTATTAAAATGCCCAAAGATAGATATGCCAGTAATAGCCCTACCCAATTCCAGATCCAATCTTGATCCCCCATTAAATTAAACAAAAGCGAAAGAATCCCTCCTACTGAAAGAATTGAGGAGATCATAATACTATTTAAAGCTGATTTCATACTATTTTCACTTCCTTAAAAATTTTACAATACAGCATTGAAGTCTACTCTTAAGTTGTCCTTTACTTATTAGAATCCTTTTCATTAAAAATCTTGTATGGAAATCACATCATACAACCCGGTCATCATACCTATTAGCATATACGGAGAATGGGTAGGCCCAGCAAAAATTACATGTACATGATCCCATACCATAATTTTCAAACTAAACGAAACTCCACCAAATCCTACTCCACATTGTAGATATACAAATAGAGGATGCGATCCATCAACTTTTATTTGTATATCAATTTTTTAGACGAGTAGCAACTACTGCATTACCTTAAAATACATGCTTTGATTTTTCATCGTTAATAAAATAGCACATTTGATTCTTATTAACTTATGTTCCTCCTTCTTCTACTGCTTTACTATAACCAGCTGTATATTCAAAAATAGTAGCCCCTTTGTTTCTAAGTAAATCTTTTTCCCACTTTTTCGCAGCTGCTGCCATATGTACATATGATGTTTTAAAATTAATCATAATTTATTATAATTAAGTATATATTAACAATATATTAAGTATAAGTAAATAAAATTAATAATAATTTAATTCTATTTACTTATTTAAAGGGGATTACATATATGAACGATATTAATGTTGGTCACAAAATTAGGGCATTTAGAAAAGGGGCCGGATTAACCAGTAAGCGTTTAGCAGAGTTAGCTGATATAACACCTTCCATGTTAAGTCAGATTGAAAAAGGAATCACAAATCCTTCATTACAAACACTAAAATTAATTTCTGTAGCATTAAATATTCCATTGTTTAATTTTTTCTTAGAGGATACTAGTACAGAAGAATTAGTTGTAAGAGCTAACCAAAGGAAAAAAATAACTTTTCCTGAAAGCGGCAATGTTTCGTATGAGCTATTATCTCCTAATTTAGATGGATCACTAGAATTGGCTCTAATGAATCTGTTACCTCAAACTGCTTCATCTATGGAGCCTGTGGCACATAAAGGGGAAGAAATAGCATTTATTATGGAAGGACAAGTGAAACTATATCTAAATGATGAGGTTTTACTTCTCAATACAGGTGATAGTGTTAAAATCCCACCTTATGCAAAGCATAAATGGGAAAACACTTCTTTAAACAAAGTCACTGTTATATTTGGAGTAACTCCACCATCTTTTTAATTTCAAATACTAGCGAAGAAAAGTTAGAGAAAATAATTCTCTAACTTTTCTTGTATACATAACTTTATTTTAAGAAAGTTAAAAACTTGTCTCTCAATTATATGTGATTAAAACTAGTGAAATAGATTTTTTTAATTATATACTTAATTTATTTTTTAATGTCCAATATTTTTCTCCATTAGCTTCAAAAGAGAATTCTACCCATCCATTCGGATCTTCACGATAAATAAAGATGGTTGTTCCAGGAGTTACTGTACCAACTTCATTCTCCTCGACAGCTACATCTGGTCTACTTTTAATTTTTAAATTAAATGGATAAGGTACCTGATAGTAAGTAGCTGACGATACAACATTTGAGCTTGAACCGTCTGCATACATTTTATATGGAATTTCATTAGATAACGCGTCGACATCTAATGTTTCAGGATTCTTTGGTAATTTTTTTGCATATGTATAGTCTTCTACATGGAACGGTTTAATACGTTCCATAATACCCGCAATTTTCTTAGCCCAGCCTTTATCTGATGCATATTTCACATTCATGCCAGTTAATGTTGGGCCGTTATAATACATACCACTTTCTTCTAAATATCTTTCTCGTACATAATTAGCGTTATAAGCAATGCTATCGCCGTAGCTTGGTAAATATTTCGCATATTTAAACGGATCTCCATCATATGCACGTAGACCGAATAGATTATGTTTTTGATATGCGATTTCTGATTTTCCGTATCCAGATTCTAAAATCGCATGCGCTGCTAAATAATGAGCACTCACGCCATATTGATTTTGCGCATTGATAAAATCTTGCCCATGTCCCACTAAAGGACTATCCGAATGATATTTCGCAATAAAACTATCAATCTCTTGAGCTGTAATTTTCGAAGCCACTGTTAAATTTAAATCTTCATATGAAGTAGCAGTAATACTCTCTTTTTCATCGTTTAAATTTTGTTGTAACATATCTGTTTTTGCAGTAAGTTGAGCAGCTTCAGCACGTGTTATAAATCTATTTGGTTGCCAACCGTTCTCGGTACCATTAGAGATTTTTAAATCTATTAAAATATTGGCATATTTTTCTCCCCAATGCCCTTTTAAATCTTCAAATTTAACCTGCTCGTTATGATTTGGTGTGCTTTGTAGTTTATATGCATTTA
>NZ_JBQENW010000062.1:0-10018 GCF_052044835.1 Bacillus sp. 22475
AAAATAATCCTTTGTGCGACACGTTTCCTCATAAGTGTGCAAACACGAAGTAGGAGGGTTATCAATTTGATAACAACAACTGTTTGACTGAAAGTAGGAATGAAAGCCGTCATGTTGAGCTGAAACTACTTATCTAATACTCCTACATGCAAGGCGTGATAGTAGTCACAAATTGTATGAAGCTAGGTGAAGTCGGCTGAACAAAACCTAAGTGAGAAATCATATGGTAATGGATAGGTCGGGATGCTACAAAATATCTATGGTGAGAATGTCTAAAATAACGGACTGGCGAACTTGCGAATGTACGGGTCTAAATTATTAATACAATAGAAATTTGTATGTCGTCAATGATGACGTTATCTACCGAAAAGTAAGAGTAAAGGATACGAAATTCGGAACATCTAACGATGAGGGTGTAAAGATAACAGGCTTAAAGCAAGCACCTAAGGATATATGTATAGCTAAGTCAATCGGAACGTGGTAAGCAAGAAACTGTCACCAACGCCTACTAGCGGACAGATGCATATAAGGTTCTAACGAACCGAAATTGCTTCATTCTTGTGAAGGTGGGGACAAAGTACCGACGAAGCATGTAGCGAATGTGGAGGGATAGTCCCTAGTCTTGTTCTTTGAAAACTAAATTAACTAGATGTAACTCACAGGATCGAGTAAGATGATGGGACTTTTCGTAAGAAAGGGGAAATAATACATCGGTGAGTACAACATTACGAAATGCAGAATATTACGATATGCAAAAAGTGTTTGATGATTTATACCAACGTAGTGAAAATAACGCTACTAAAGGTGTAAATCTATATAAATACATCATATCAAAAGAAAATATTCTATTGGCATATAGAAGTATAAAGGCTAACAGTGGTTCTAAAACTGAAGGAACAGATGGTATCACAATCGACCATTATAAAATGGAAGATGTAAATTCCTTCGTTGACGATATTAGAAAAACTCTCACAAATTACAAACCAAATACGGTACGTAGGATAGAAATACCTAAACCTAATGGGAAGAAACGCCCATTAGGAATCCCTACAATGAGAGATAGATTGATTCAACAAATGTTCAAACAGGTTCTAGAACCAATATGCGAGGCAAAATTCCACAAGCATTCATATGGATTCAGACCTAACAGGTCAACACACCACGCAATGGCTAGGTGTCAATATCTGATAAACAGAGGAAGATTTAGTCACGTAGTAGACATTGATATACAAGGTTTCTTTGACAACGTGAACCATTCCAAGTTATTAAAACAACTATACAACATAGGCATAACTGATAAAAGGGTGCTGACAATTATCTCTAAAATGTTAAAAGCACCAATCAAAGGAAAAGGTATTCCTACAAAAGGAACTCCGCAAGGAGGAATCCTAAGCCCATTACTTAGTAATGTTGTATTAAACGATTTGGATTGGTGGATATCTAGGCAATGGGAGAATATTAAAACAAGAAGACCATACACAACAGCAACCAAAAATCCATTGCTGATAAAAACAAAATTGAAGAAAATGCATATCGTTAGATACGCAGATGATTTTAAAATATTTACTAACAATCATCAATCTGCAATCAAAATATTCCATGCAGTAGAAGGTTATCTTAAAAATCAATTAAACCTTAATATATCTAATGAAAAATCGACTATAACTAACCTAAAAAGAAAATCTTCCGATTTTCTGGGGTTCTCTATCAAATCTGTTAAAAAGCGCGAAAGATATGTGGCAAACACACATGTAAGCGAGAAAAAGAAAAAGGATATCCTTGAAAAAGCAAAGACAAGGATTAAAGCAATTCAAAAAAGCCCATCAGGGAAAACAGTACAGGACTATAACTCTTATGTACTTGGTATAAAAAATTATTACAAAATTGCAACACATGTAACTATAGACTTTGCTGAAATAGCCTTTCGTCTCTCGAAAACTTTG
Organism: Bacillus sp. 22475; assembly: GCF_052044835.1. Taxonomy (NCBI): domain Bacteria; kingdom Bacillati; phylum Bacillota; class Bacilli; order Caryophanales; family Bacillaceae; genus Bacillus; species Bacillus sp. 22475. Next base: position 1,944 of record NZ_JBQENW010000062.1, read on the forward strand.
TTTAATCGTCTAAAATCAATAGGGAAATATAAGATTCCTACCAATGTGAATGCATTATACAAAAGAACTCATAGGAACAATTATAGAACCTTTGAAATAGCGGGCAATCATGTATATCCACTAGCGGACATACAAACACGATTCCCTCAAAGTTTTAGTCAAGACATATGCAATTACACTAAGCAAGGAAGACAAAAACTCATCAAAAGCCTAAAAGGTAACATTGCCAATGAAATGCAAAAGATGTTGCTATCCTCCAATAAAGGACAAAGCATGGAGTATACAGATAACAGAATATCCAGGTATTCCATGCAAAATGGTAAATGCGCTGTCATCGGAATCTTCTTAATAGCTGAAGATGTGCACTGTCACCATAAAATACCGAAAGGTATGGGAGGAACTGACGAGTTTAATAACCTGATTATTGTACATGAATTTGTCCACAGATTGATTCACGCTACAAATGACGAGACGATTAGAACATATATGAGAATTCTTCAATTGAACGATAAACAATTGAAGAAAATAAACAAACTCCGTAAAGCTTGTAATCTAGTTACTTTAGTATAAAAGGATAAGATGGGGCGCTGTATGCGATGAAAGTCGCACGTACAGTGCTAAGCGGGGGAAAAGATGGAGATAACTTCAAAGTCTTACCTATCGCAACTGTTTATAGAAAAACAAGCTACCACGTTTCATTGATTGGGAATCTTTTCTAAGGTATTCTTAAGAGGATGGGAATAGAAAGAATATCTTTGAGAGGAAAGGGATTAATTTATGTTAGGAAATTGGTTTGATAAATTAAAAGAACCTAAATGTATACATAGATATAAATTTATTAAAAATCATGACAATGAAGATTTTAAAACTGGTAAGATGGGGATAGTTAGTTATTATAAATGTGAAAAGTGTGGGAAAGAGAAGGAAATTAGCAAATATACTAATGATGTTAATAGTGACTATTGGGATATTTAAAATAACATTCGAATATAGTCCGGCTAGAAAACTAGAGGACACCAATTCATTAAAGCAGCAATTAAAGCTGTTTTAGGAATAGGTGTCCTTTTTATTTTGAAAAGGGAGATGGGGAAATGAAGGGGTTAAAGGATCAGTTACGTGGATGGAAAAAGAAATCCAAGCAAGGAAAGAAAAATAAGAAAAAATCAAAAGAGAAATTTAGTACTCGTGAAATTGAGGATTTAATGGGGATGCATAGACCTTGTTATGAACGAAGACGTGGAGCAATAAGACAAAAGTAATCTAGAAATAAAAAGGAGTGGTCTTACATGACTAAACAATTATCTTTCTTACCAAAAATTGATAGAACAGCGACACAAGAGGAATTAGAAGGTGTCTTGGAAAGCGTACGCATACATAGACAATTTGGGATGATGCGTAAAGAAATGAAAGTCACTCCTTCTTATGAAATACGTGAGCACGGTCCTACATATGCAGTTGGCAAAACGTTAGAAGATGTTGCTATAGCAAATATTCAACAAAGCGAACGAGAAGATTGGCTTGAGAAAATGTCATTACGTATTGATCAGTTTCTAAATCGATTAGGAAACGGACGTGCTGGAAGCATTCAAAGAGATATTATTTATAAACGTTATTTAGAAGAAGAGGACGTATGTGATTACATGGTTTATAACGAAATAGGAATGTCAGAGCGTACTTATCGACGTTGGAAGTCTAAAGCGTTTTATAAACTTGCTTTTGCGCTTGGATTAGAAGTTTACGACACAGAAGAAACGGGAGGTAATGAATAATGAATTTCGTTCAACCAATACGTGATCCAGAGCAAATACAGCAGCTAAAAGATTATTTTAAGGAGAAGAGTTTACGTAATTACATTCTCTTCATTATGGGAATTAATACAGGCTTAAGAATCTCGGACATTTTGAAATTGAAGGTAGGAGATGTCAAAGGTAGTCATATATCTATGAGAGAAAAGAAGACAGGGAAACAGAAACGAATACAAATTACTGCAACATTGAAAAGAGAGCTCAAATGGTTTATTGAAGAAAGAGAAGATAATGAGTACCTATTGAAAAGTAGACAAGGTAGAAATCGTCCAATCGGTCGTAGCATGGCATATAAGATATTAAGTGGAGCAGCGGCAGAGTTTAGATTAGATGAAATAGGAACACATACGCTGAGAAAGACGTACGGCTATCATATGTACATGCAAACGAAAAACATAGCATTACTCATGGAGATATTCAATCACTCGTCAGAGAAGGTCACATTACGTTATATAGGGGTAAACCAAGATGCAATGGATAGAGCAATGACTAGGTTTAAAATCTAATCATTGCTTATTTCTTTTTTAGTCTAGGGGTATCGCACATCGCTATCAGGCTAAGAAAATACAACTCCTCATAAAGATGATTTCTTTATGTACTAATAAAAAAGGAACATATAGTTGATAATTAGAATAAAATATTACACACATGTTTTTCACGTTATCATTTAAAAACTAACCTAATAGCATTGGGTTGGTTTTTTATACTGAAATTTTAAATTGATTTTTATTTTTTTAAAGAAAAATGCTGAAACCGATTCCGTTACATGCATACACTGTAAATGACATGAAAATCTCTCCTAAAAACAATATATAAAAAGAGATGAGCTGGTCCTTCATCTCTTTTTTAATCCTAACAAATACGAACCTTGAAACCAACTTTAGGGCTTGTTTATTGTGTCGGACAAACATCCAAGCTAATTTTTTTGGATTGAATATAAATAATTATATCCATTTCAAAAAAAGGAAGTGAATTATTTTGGACCATTTTATTAAATCGAAAGGTTGCGGTTGCTGTGGTAGATTTCTTCCTGCTCGTGCACCTGAGGTTAACACGATAGAATTTTTACCAGCTTATCGTAACTTTTGGCAAAACGAATTTGTTACCATACCTAACGGACAGAACATCCCATTTAACAACCAAAGTGTAGCTGAAGCAGGAGGAATTGTTTTATTATCACCCACTACGGTATTCATTCCATTAGCTGGAGATTATGAAATTAGCTATGTAATTACAAGTGTTGTTTTTTCAGAAGAAAATCAAGAACAGCAAGTAACGGCTATCTTAAATGGGGCTCCGGTTCCTGGTTTCCAAACGACTTTCGGAGCAATAACTGAAACTGGAGAATCATGCGACCAATTTTCAGGAACAGCTATTTTAAGAATACCCGCTAAATCTATTTTTTCACTAAAAAATACAAGCTTTAATGGAAGTTCCATATCTTTGTGCAATCTAGTTGAAAGTGGTGCAGCACTAATCATTAAAAAATTAAGTTAACATCTTTAGAAAAAAAGGACACGGTGTTTTACCTGGTCCTTTTTAATTTTAGGTAAGTATATGTGAGACATTAAATTGTTAATTATTTTTAGGTGGAATATTATGTATTGATTATAAAATTCACCGAAAAGGATTGTTGAGAAGTTGCCAAAACCACCTAATCCACCAAGTGGAGGTAGTTCTTGCAATAGTTTATGCAATGCAATTAAGAGCAACTTAAGATTAGCTAATGATTTAAATGAAGCTGGCTTCAACTTGAGCGTACATTTGGAATATGATGAAACTCCAAACACCTCAATACTACATACTGTCCGCATCTGGAAAAGTAAATACTCCTAGTTCAGGAGTATTGGTATATGTATACGGTATTCATTTAATGGAAGATTGATCTACAATATCAGAGTGAAATAATCACCTACTGATTCATAGAAAAACCGCGTTTTATACTGTAATCTGTACCATAACAAAGCATTAGCCAATTCCCATCTGTTCAATTAATTGAAATGCTGTCGGAGGTGGACCATTTTCGAGCCTCAAGCGAATTAAATTAGCACACTCTTCAGGGTTTAATACTGAAGTATCGATTTCTAAGTCATAAATACCGGGTTCATGGACGGACTCTTGCCATAGTTTTACTGGTAATGGGATTGAACCATCCTCTGAGTAACCAACTTTCCATGTTTCGATCCGTCGTTTCATAATAATTTCAATTGGACAATGTACCCCCACAAACATAACTGGCAGTCCCTTTAGTATCCGTGCACATTCGGGCAGAATTCCCCGTGGGATGGAATAATTGTCATGATGACCGACATCAACTACGACGTTTATCCCTAAACGACTGTGTGCAGCAATTGACTCATACATGGCTTTATACATAAGTATAATCAAGGGCTCAATATCGGGTCGCTCGCCACCAGGACGTAATCCAATACTTGGCTGATAGCGTTCTGGGGTCATTTGCATGAACCGATCTACTCCTAAGTTCATCCACACACCTTTAAATTTGCTCTGGATTACAGTGGCGATGCTGGATTTCCCAGATCTTGGAGTGCCGTTCATAATAACAATTTTTCCAGGTTGATCCATTGATAACATACAGGAATACCCCTTTCATGACTCTACCTTGTAATCTTAACTCCGATTTTTCCTTAAAAAGAATAATTTACCAATTCAAGAATAATCCTCAATAGTCCTTTCTTATTTCACAAGAGGAAGGCACCTTGTGGTGTCTTTTTTTATAGGATAGCACCAACAAAACAAGAATTCCGGCATAAAATAAGCCGTTAAAAAAATATTGTTCGACTAAATGGCATTGTAGAAGAATTAAATAGTAATTTTATAAAGATTTGAATATTATACATTGAAAATAACAACTAACTTTCCGGAGGTGAATCCATATGAATAAATATAGTGTTTTTTCACTTGCCACTTTGGTAATCTTCATTGTTTTATTTTATACAATGTTTAGTGGTGTGTTGTTGAGATTAGGTAAACCATTTTTAGGACTACCATTAGGCAAAACATTTATTCTTTCAATGTTTCTGTTCCCATTATTAGGGGTTTTTTCGGGATTAAAAGCCAAAAAAGGCTTGATGAAATGGCTACTTATAATACTTAATTTTATTGCAATTTGTATAATTGGGTATATTTTATTACTTGCTTATGGTATTGCTGAAAACTAATTAAAATAAAAGTGAATAAGTCGTGGTTAACAAAAGAATATGATAAAAAGAAAAATAGGATAAAATTCAACTTCCGCAATCAATAATTATGTAAATAAGCTGTCTACATGGGCAGCTTATTTTATTTTTCCGCATAGCGTAGGTTATTTTGCAAAATGCTGGTGGTATCCCTATACAGTTACTCATAAATTTCGTACTGTGTAACTCAAAGGAAAAAGTTAAATGAAATTACTGATAGCAAGGGATTCAGTGATAGACTCAGTTACACACAATATAAGATATGGATAACTCAATTGTTATATGGAATAATATATATATCAATAATTTAATAAAATAGTATCGGGGGATTCGGATATGTATGAAGAGCATTTATGTTTCAAATTACCTGAAGGTAGAAAGAAGATATGGAGATATATGGATTTCACAAAATTTATGGATATGTTAGATAAAGAGTCTATATTTTTTACAAGATCGGATAAATTTCAAGACAAGTTTGAGGGAGTTTATCCAAAAATGAATAGAGAATTAAGACCAAAAAATTATATGGAAGAATTAGAGAAGTTACCTTCAGAGGCGAGAGAGAATTTTTATAAGAGTTTAGATTCAATTGAAATATTTGCGGAATTTCTTAAGAGATTTACATTAATAAATTGTTGGCATATGAATGAATATGAGTCTGCAGCAATGTGGGATTTGTATTTGAAAAGTAATGAAGGGATTGCTATCCAATCTAGTGTAGAAAGATTAGTAAAATGTTTTAAAGGAAATAAAGAAAAATTTTACATTGGGGAAGTCGAGTACATAGATTATAAGAAAACGATAATTCCAGAAGGTAATTTTTTCTATCCTTTTACTTTTAAACGTAAATCATTTGAACATGAAAGAGAGCTAAGAGTTGTTCATTTATTAGAACTTCCAACAGTGGATGATGCAATCGATTATAAAGCACCATCGCCATTAGAATTTGGGATGCCAATTAAGTGTGACATTAAAGAATTAATAGAGAGAGTATATGTTTCACCAACTGCACCAGAATGGGTATTCGAATTGGTTTGTTCTATGTGTCAAAAATTTAATTTAGATGTTGAAGTAATTAAATCAGAGCTTAGTGAATTACCGTATTAAAGATACTGGCAGAGTCGTGACCGCTTTTTGGCAGTATATGTGCCGGTTGTTTTGGAATTAACGTGATATATTTGTATTGTGAGTAGTGGCGGAAAACACGACTCATAAAGATTCCTTTATAATCTGTATGTCTAAACGGTTTCATAATGATGGCACATAAAATCCGAAACCAGCAGATGGTAATGATTGAATGATACTGTCATTAGGGAGAGCTTTTGCTCTTCTTCCAGTTACTTAATATTGTTGTTGCGTATCAGCGGTTCATCATTAGGTGATTGGAATAAGGATAAAACTTCACGTACGGAAATTAAAGTACAAATTAATAATCTATAAAAAAGCATCCATTCGGGTGCTTTTTCTTACGATTAGTCAACCTGTATTTTTAGGTTTTTACTGGAGTGAATATCAGAATAAACATATACTTATTATCATGCATAACAAAGACCCCTAATATATACTCGTTTTTTGCTAGGGGTGAGATATGATATGATGAATGAAACTATGATATTAGGCCGTTAACCGATAATCATAGTGTATATCATGTGTAATAAGGTGAAAGAGAAGTTTCAAGAACTTATTTACACATGCAATGGACGCAACTTTATGACATTTGTTATAGGGTTGCGTTTTTAATTTATCGTAATACTCAACAATGTGATTTTGTCCGTAACGTCGTTGTTTAATCATGTTCTGGATGATGAGAAAAAGGAGCTTCCGCAAATGTTTATTTCCACGTTTGTTAATTTTATCTTTATAAAAGGTTTTACCTGATTGAAAACGGCGTATATCAATACCTGCAAATGCATTGAGCTGCTTGTTATTGTTAAAACGAGTAATATCTCCTATTTCAGCCATCAAGCGTACTGCAGTATTCGGGCCAATCCCAGGAAGACTGAGAATGATACCGTATTCTGCACGTTGCTCGGCTATATATACCATCTTGTTAATACAGCATTCTTTTTGGTGAAGAAGCTCTTGATAGCGCTTTGCATATAATTTGAGTTGATCACAAAGAACATCGTTCTCAGAAACAGCCGGATAGGAAGTTTTCGCTATTTCAATTATCTGAATCGCTTTTTTCTCGGCTGTAATATTTGATATTTTTTTATTGGTGTTGGCACGAATACGATTTTTTATGATTGTTTTTGAAAGACCTAAAACACAATCTGGGTGGGGGAATAGTTGAACAAAATTTAAAAACAAATCAGATTTACTGGTAAACATTCTTTCCAATTCAGGAAAAGTTAATTGAATTACTTTGTGCATACGACCACGAATTATCGATAATTCACTGTCCAATTCGCTATACCATCTAGAAAGAGATTTTAGCTGATGGAATGAGTTGATAGTTCCATTAGATACCCTTCGGGTAACTGTGAAGTGAGTGAGAGCTAATCGATGTGCGTCGCTTCGGTCGGTCTTATGAATCCGTAAGGAATCACATTGTAGTTTGGCTTCTAATGGGTTTAATAAACAATACGTATACTGGTTATCTTGCATAAATCGTTCTAGCTGCCTGGAATAGATACCTGTTGATTCGAACACAATTTCAGGTAATTCACCAGTATTATCTGCAAGTTCATGAATTTTTTCTTGTAGCTTTTCGAATTCGGGTTTAGAATGCTTGATTTCACTTTCAAATACACATTGTTTTTGTGCATTATAAATTACCATGTAACTTTTACCCATACTGACGTCAAACGCAATTACGTGTTCCATAAAGTTCCTCCTTAGGTGAAATTGAAGTCTTCAACTTACACTTATCGATTCCCATTTCTTATACACGATCTCGAGGACCAACATACTAAAAACTGATTCAAATAAGGTAAGTGAAGAAGGTCAGTTTATTTTACGGATTCAAGATCCCAAAGCACCCACGACCCTTTCTTCACTTCTACTATATAAAAAATAGTAGTGCGAACCAATGCCTTGGTCTGCACTACTAATCTTAGTATGTTTATTT
>NZ_JBQENW010000063.1:0-9391 GCF_052044835.1 Bacillus sp. 22475
AGTTGCGATAGGTAAGACTTTGAAGTTATCTCCATCTTTTCCCCCGCTTAGCACTGTACGTGCGACTTTCATCGCATACAGCGCCCCATCTTATCCTTTTATACTAAAGTAACTAGATTACAAGCTTTACGGAGTTTGTTTATTTTCTTCAATTGTTTATCGTTCAATTGAAGAATTCTCATATATGTTCTAATCGTCTCGTCATTTGTAGCGTGAATCAATCTGTGGACAAATTCATGTACAATAATCAGGTTATTAAACTCGTCAGTTCCTCCCATACCTTTCGGTATTTTATGGTGACAGTGCACATCTTCAGCTATTAAGAAGATTCCGATGACAGCGCATTTACCATTTTGCATGGAATACCTGGATATTCTGTTATCTGTATACTCCATGCTTTGTCCTTTATTGGAGGATAGCAACATCTTTTGCATTTCATTGGCAATGTTACCTTTTAGGCTTTTGATGAGTTTTTGTCTTCCTTGCTTAGTGTAATTGCATATGTCTTGACTAAAACTTTGAGGGAATCGTGTTTGTATGTCCGCTAGTGGATATACATGATTGCCCGCTATTTCAAAGGTTCTATAATTGTTCCTATGAGTTCTTTTGTATAATGCATTCACATTGGTAGGAATCTTATATTTCCCTATTGATTTTAGACGATTAAACAAAGTTTTCGAGAGACGAAAGGCTATTTCAGCAAAGTCTATAGTTACATGTGTTGCAATTTTGTAATAATTTTTTATACCAAGTACATAAGAGTTATAGTCCTGTACTGTTTTCCCTGATGGGCTTTTTTGAATTGCTTTAATCCTTGTCTTTGCTTTTTCAAGGATATCCTTTTTCTTTTTCTCGCTTACATGTGTGTTTGCCACATATCTTTCGCGCTTTTTAACAGATTTGATAGAGAACCCCAGAAAATCGGAAGATTTTCTTTTTAGGTTAGTTATAGTCGATTTTTCATTAGATATATTAAGGTTTAATTGATTTTTAAGATAACCTTCTACTGCATGGAATATTTTGATTGCAGATTGATGATTGTTAGTAAATATTTTAAAATCATCTGCGTATCTAACGATATGCATTTTCTTCAATTTTGTTTTTATCAGCAATGGATTTTTGGTTGCTGTTGTGTATGGTCTTCTTGTTTTAATATTCTCCCATTGCCTAGATATCCACCAATCCAAATCGTTTAATACAACATTACTAAGTAATGGGCTTAGGATTCCTCCTTGCGGAGTTCCTTTTGTAGGAATACCTTTTCCTTTGATTGGTGCTTTTAACATTTTAGAGATAATTGTCAGCACCCTTTTATCAGTTATGCCTATGTTGTATAGTTGTTTTAATAACTTGGAATGGTTCACGTTGTCAAAGAAACCTTGTATATCAATGTCTACTACGTGACTAAATCTTCCTCTGTTTATCAGATATTGACACCTAGCCATTGCGTGGTGTGTTGACCTGTTAGGTCTGAATCCATATGAATGCTTGTGGAATTTTGCCTCGCATATTGGTTCTAGAACCTGTTTGAACATTTGTTGAATCAATCTATCTCTCATTGTAGGGATTCCTAATGGGCGTTTCTTCCCATTAGGTTTAGGTATTTCTATCCTACGTACCGTATTTGGTTTGTAATTTGTGAGAGTTTTTCTAATATCGTCAACGAAGGAATTTACATCTTCCATTTTATAATGGTCGATTGTGATACCATCTGTTCCTTCAGTTTTAGAACCACTGTTAGCCTTTATACTTCTATATGCCAATAGAATATTTTCTTTTGATATGATGTATTTATATAGATTTACACCTTTAGTAGCGTTATTTTCACTACGTTGGTATAAATCATCAAACACTTTTTGCATATCGTAATATTCTGCATTTCGTAATGTTGTACTCACCGATGTATTATTTCCCCTTTCTTACGAAAAGTCCCATCATCTTACTCGATCCTGTGAGTTACATCTAGTTAATTTAGTTTTCAAAGAACAAGACTAGGGACTATCCCTCCACATTCGCTACATGCTTCGTCGGTACTTTGTCCCCACCTTCACAAGAATGAAGCAATTTCGGTTCGTTAGAACCTTATATGCATCTGTCCGCTAGTAGGCGTTGGTGACAGTTTCTTGCTTACCACGTTCCGATTGACTTAGCTATACATATATCCTTAGGTGCTTGCTTTAAGCCTGTTATCTTTACACCCTCATCGTTAGATGTTCCGAATTTCGTATCCTTTACTCTTACTTTTCGGTAGATAACGTCATCATTGACGACATACAAATTTCTATTGTATTAATAATTTAGACCCGTACATTCGCAAGTTCGCCAGTCCGTTATTTTAGACATTCTCACCATAGATATTTTGTAGCATCCCGACCTATCCATTACCATATGATTTCTCACTTAGGTTTTGTTCAGCCGACTTCACCTAGCTTCATACAATTTGTGACTACTATCACGCCTTGCATGTAGGAGTATTAGATAAGTAGTTTCAGCTCAACATGACGGCTTTCATTCCTACTTTCAGTCAAACAGTTGTTGTTATCAAATTGATAACCCTCCTACTTCGTGTTTGCACACTTATGAGGAAACGTGTCGCACAAAGGATTATTTTATTAAGTTTTTCACAAGCTATATCTTTGAATTTTCAAACTTAAATGAACCTCTAGACACATACACCATATACTAATATAAATACTCCCTAAGAAAGAAGGTGAAAGCTATGCCATCTATTGTCGGAAATATGGTTGTACAAAATAGTAACGGTTCTTTCAACTTAGGTGATTTTTATAACGTTTCTCCAAAAGAAAATACAAAAGCTTATAATGGTTCGGGTTCATCTAATGTCGCTTTTGTTCTTAATACATTTAACGGTGTTAGTGCAACAAACACATTTGATTCTGATGTTGCCGACCAAAGCCAAGTTGGAACAGCCTAAATTTATTTATTTCCCTCTACACCTGAATAAAACCCAATATACCGTTAATAATGTATATACAGTTTCTGATTTCCCTTCATACCCGAAGGCTTAGCAGCTAGCTTTTGCTAGCTGCTTTTAGTTTTGCACCGAAGATAACTTATCAAAAGCACTAGGCACCTCTTATTCCCTGTCTTTAATTCATTTTATTAACTTATATTTCAATTTTTTGGTTAACAATTAAATATGCCCACGGGAAACATATTGAAACCTTTTCAATTTTTATTGTCTTTTGCAAAAAGATTGCTATAGACCCACTGTATATTGAACTGATAACATAAAAAATAATTAATAAAAGGTAGGGGGGATATGTAACAATGAATTCATCAAAAGTAGCTTTTTCGTCAGTATTAAGTAACACTTTTATCGTCATTTTAAAAGTTGTTATTGGTATTTTTACTGGTTCAGTAGCTATTCTTTCCGAAGCAATTCATTCCTCTTTAGATTTATTAGCTTCAATCATCGCTTTCTTTTCTGTCCGAATTTCAAATAAACCAGCGGATAAATTACATCCCTATGGACATGGAAAAGTAGAAAATATTTCTGGAACAATCGAAACATTATTAATTTTTATAGCTGGTTTTTGGATTATTTATGAATGTACCCTTAAATTGATACACCCCGAACCCATTCATCTCCCATTTTTAGGAATAGTTGTTATGTTGATTGGAGCACTCATCAATTTTGTAGTATCACGAATTGTTAACAGAACTGCTGAAAAAACAAATTCTATTGCAATGAAATCTAATGCACTACATTTACTCACTGATGTATACACTTCTTTAGGTGTTGCAATCAGCTTACTTTTAGTTAGTATAACAGAATGGTATTTCCTAGACCCAATCATTGGAATTATTTTAGCTGTTTATATCATGACTGAAGCCTTCGAATCAATGAAGGAGTCCTTTCCCCCATTAATTGATGCACGTTTATTACCAGTAGAGGAACAAAAAATCATAAAAATTATAGAATCTTATAGAGATGAATATATTGAGTTTCATGATTTTCGTTCAAGACGTTCTGGTCCAACTGAATACATAGATTTTCATCTTGTCGTTTCATCTCACTATAACATTGAAACTGCCCATGAATTATGTGATCGGATAGAGAAAAATATTAAGAAACAATTTAATCGTGCTCACATACTAATCCATTTAGAACCAGAACATGAAATTTTATTAAAATAACTAGAAACGCCATTAAAGGAATTAGGGATATTGTAAGTCGTGAAGGTACTACTCTCACGACCTACAAATATCTCTATAAAAGTAAGACTCATATCACCATCTCGCAGTCTAATAAAATAGCGTTTTTGTTGAATTTTTATTGAGTTTACATTGACCTTTTGTTGATTTTTTCTTCACATTTAAAAGAAACAAACATATGGATATTGTATGTAGTCTCTCCGCTCATAGAGATCTACCTTTCTTATCAAAGAGCATGCTTATATGTGTGCTCCTTTTCGCTTATTATGAAATATCGTTTGGGTTAAAACTCCAACTCGCATCGTTTCTTTAATGACAGGCTCCATAAATTCACATAAGGAATACAATATTAAAAATTTACTCATGAAAATCTGATTACAACTTTTTGGATTTTTCTGTTTCATGAGACATTCATCTACCTTATTGAGAGCACATATACAAGTGTGCTCTTTTTATTAATAAAACTAATTCAAATAACTATTTTGTTAGGTTCTGCCCCATCCATTTTTTATACGTCTTTCCGCTAATCACATTTTTCTAGAAAATCCTATATTATTGAACAGAGTTATCGACTTTCAACTTGAAAATTTTCACTTTTGATGATGTAACCACCTATAATGGAAATATACTTTTTTTCAAAGGAGGTATCTAATGTATATATCAAATAAAATTGGCTTATTTAGCTGGATTGCAACTTGTCTATACTTTTTAATTGAACCTTTCTTTATTTTCACTTCTACAGCACCTTATAACTATTTGCATCATGCAATGAGTGATCTAGGTGTAACAACCTGCGGAGAATTCACCTACGAAATAGCTCCGTATGAAATATGCTCCCCTAATCATTTTGGGATGAATATACTCTTTATTGTTAATGGAATAACATTTTGTATTGGAGTACTATATATTTCACAACATCTAGAAAAAACAAGAATTAATAGAATAGCAACATTTTTTATACTTATAATAGGAATCTCTACTATAGTTTCAGGATTAATTCCTGCAGATGTAAACCTAATTGGACATTCCATTCTAGTTTGGATAGGCATGCTTACGGTATTTCCAGGACTATTTATTTTTGCTAAGAATCTTAAAAAAACTAGAAAATGGACATATTTCTGTTTACTAAGCTTAATAGTAATAACTATCCTTATCTCACTTGTTTTTCTTTTCCCCTTACCTGCAGGTCTACTACAAAGACTTTTTTACTTGGTTCTTTTCGTTTGGGGAACTGTATCAACCTATAAATTGATAAAATAAAGATTTTATTCAGACTTGCACATAAACTGAAAACATACATAAAATTTAATTGCCGATACTTTTTAATATATCTTGGTCAAAGAGCGCTTTCCCATGCGGTCTTTTTTTCTGTTCAAATAAGAATTTTGTTTTAAACTTGCACATACACTCAAAACTTATATAATATATATCGCTGTCACATTTTCGCTTTTTCGATATGAGTCTTGATCAAGGAACGCTTTCCTGGGTGTTCTTTTTCTATTCTTTTAACTCGCTTTCTATTCAAGTGATTATTTTATTCAGTTTTCAATCAAACTTCATTTCAAAATTCTCCGTTTCAAATGAACCTCTAGACACATACACCATATACTAATTTAAATACTCCCTAAGAAAGTAGGTGAAAGCTATGCCAGCTATTCTTGGAAACCTTGTCTTACAAACCAGTAACGGTTCTTTCAACTTAGGTGATTTTTATAACGTTTCTCCAAAAGCAAATACAAAATCTTATAATGGCTCGGGCGGTTCCAATGCCGCTTTTATCGTTAATAATTTTAATGGTGTTAGTGCAACGAATACATTTGATTCTGATGTTGCAGATCAAGATCAAGTAGTAGCAAATTAGGCTACTACTGAATAAAACACAACATTCCGTTAATAATGTATATACAGTTTCTGATTCCCCTTCATACCCGAAAGCTTAGCAGCTAGCTTTTACTAGCTGCTCTTTTTATGCTTTACACGAATAAATCTCTAAATTTCACCGATACTATATACGACTTTAAAAAGTCAGCTTTAAATTCTTCCCACTCTAGCTCTCTTGGTCGAGAGTCGAGCAGTTAGCTCTTGCTAGCTGCTCTTTTATTGAATAAATTTCTAAAAAGTGTTAACAATATAAGTACACCAAGGTTGAATACGAATGACCATTGTGTTCTTCTTATTCACCAGGGCAGTTAGCTTTTGCTAGCTGCTTTTTTGTTCTTATTTTTCTATTTGTTACATACATTTTTAACGTGTTCATTTTGTTCACTGAGTTATCTCCTATCTGTAGAGCAACCTGAGTGGTTGCTCTTTATAATTTTTTCTGAATAGACCTTCAAATTATGTCCATACTATAAATACACTTGAGTTCTGAACTTCCTTCTTAATGTTTTTCTGAAGAGCGGTTAGCTTTTGCTAGCTGCTCTTTTGTATTAAATCTAAAATGAAATTTTGTTCTCATTTCCTTTTCACATCATATATTTCTAACCTGAACGTTCCGCTTAAAGAGTTACCTCCTTTCTTAAAGAGCACTTATGCATAGTACTTTTTTTATTTTCCTTATTTCTACAAAATGAGGTTTTTATCAAAATAACTTTCGTATAACATTTCAAATCTGGCTTACACTATAACTGTAACTTTAAGTTACACATCCTAACTTGCAGGGCCTAATTTTCTTTTGTGTAACAGGTGGTTAGCTAATAAAGTTGACCACTTTGTTGCGCCAAATATTTTTTATTTCTCAATACTTAGCACCTGAAATGAATTCTCGTTTATTGATACTATATTGGTGACATTGATTTTCCTCATAGGCATTTTTGTAACGGACCTGTTCTCCCACAGCAGGTCCTTTTTTATTTATTTACTACTATAGCGTTTTTGTTGATTTTCCGTTGATATTATAAAAAAACTTCACCTTCTAATTAGACAAGCATATTGTATAGGGCAATCCAGTCCATACGTTCAATCCTGTTAATCTAAATGCACACTTATATGTGTACCCTTTTTTATTTAAATCCACTTTATTATTTTTATTACTATAAAAAATATATAGTTTCATACGAAATCAATAAAAAGAATATTCTATTCTGGATAATCTACATTGGGTAATACGATTGTGCTGGGTAATAAGGTTGTAAAGAATAATATGATTGTGCTGGGGTATAAGGTTGTAAAGAATAATATGATTGTGCTGGGGTATAACTTTGTTGCGTGTGCTGTGATTGCAGTGCTTGTTGTTGTGCTTGTATAGCCTGATGAACTGCTTGTATAGTACTTTGTGCAGGCCCCGATCCTCCTAAAGGGCGCATTTGCATTTTATTATAAAAAAAATCAAAAAACATCCTATATTCACCTCATCCTGTAAATATTTTGTCTTCCATCTTTCATACTATGAATATTTAATTACAATGGATAATACATGACGCTTTTCACCTTATAATTCTTGAATCTCTTTCTATTCAAATAACTAACTATTTTGTTTCAAGTTTTAACAACATATTTATGAAAATCATTCATATACTTTTATAGGTGTTGTCATTAGCGACATGGAGTGCTTTGGTCACGCACTCCTGTTTTTTATGCAAAATAACTATTTTGTTAAGCTTTATCAATTCCTACATTCTCTTAATAAGTCCCGTATAATAATCTTTTCCAAATCATTGTGTTTCTCTCTGCAATACTACTTTTCTAAAGAATCCGACAAAATTTGACAAACATAGTCAACTATATTTGTTATGATGTTCTAGGTATTTCGCTTCTAAGACTTCGTACAGTTTAAATTTTGTTTAACCTATATCAAATATTGATAACTGGCCTTCGATTTCCACTACTTCCATCACAGGTTCCCCCTTTTGATTTGACTGAAATGCTATTCTTTATCCTTATACTCCATCTCCAAAAATTCAGCTAAATTAATCTCTTTCATTATCAATTCTTCTAGAAAGTAAAACGCTTCTTGTTCCCCTTCATTTTCTCTTACATTTTGAAACTGTAATTTTTGTTCTTCATCTAATTCAAATTTCACCTTTGCTTCTACAACCATCATTCATCCTCCTCACCTACTAAAATGAAGTTTTTATTTTCATTAACTTCGCTTAAAGTGAAATATTCATTTTTTCATTCACCGAAGTTCATAACATATTCTTTTCTTCTGGTATAATAATGATTAGGTGCCCCATGCGCATTTTATCTACTGGAAATAATACCTTTTACGCACTTAACTAATAGAAACTTCATTTCTACTACTTCTACAATAACAATTTTGTTCACTTGTTTGATACATTTATGAAACATTCACTTGTTATCTTCAATATGTTCTATTCTTTTTGAAAAACCATGTGAGAATACCAAAACAAGAAGCCCTAGAGCCCTAACTCTAGGGCTTCTTGTTTTCAAATAAGGATTTTGTTAAATATTCAATTGAACCTTCTTACACTCTCCGTATTACTAGCCCATAAGATATTCAGAAACCGTATGAAATTGTAATACTAATGTAAGGTTTCTCAATATGAGCCAATGTATTTATGTAGTAAACTATTTATCGGCAATACATATAAAAGGAGAAACATTTATGACTTTTGAAGACGATCGTAAATTAGGCATTCAACAAGGGTGTATAGTAATAACAGATCAATCGCAATATCTTGTCGTTAAAAAGAATGAAAATTATTCTTTATTAAGCATCGCATCTGCGGAATGTATAAACTTTGAAGTTTCACTTGAACATCTTGAAGAAATGGTCCAAGTAGATTTAAAAGAAAAAATTCAAGATATCATTCCACCAGAGAATATTAAAATCGTAGCTCAAAACAGAATATAAAATGTATTTTCTAAGAGCACTTTCGATGGTGCTCTTTTTTCATGAACAGTTTCAAATAACGATTTTATTATGTTTCCAAACTTACAGTAATGTCCTTAAAAAACATTCATATATATTTATCAGATGCACTTTTAAATCCCAGAGTATCAAATGCTTTTAAAAGTTAACTGACCAACAATATTCAACTTCTCTTTAAAAATAACTTAGATACAAAAAAGCTACGTTTTATATAGGATAAAAAATTATCTTACGCAAAGGAGCTTGATTATTTGTGAATTACCAAAATGATAATAACCCTAACATTCACAAACCTTGCACTTGTCCATCCCCCACGGCTAACAGTTTAAATGTTGTTCAAACTACCCCATCAATAGTCTCGGTAAATTCTGCGATTCC
>NZ_JBQENW010000064.1:0-8886 GCF_052044835.1 Bacillus sp. 22475
ATATCCACAATGACACTTCCTGGCTTCATAGATTGAACCATATACTCTTTAACAATTTTAGGAGGGCGAGATCCTGGTATTAAAATTGTTGAAATAAATAAATCTGCTTCTTTAATCGTTCGCTCTAGATTTTCAGTATTAGATTCAATTATATTTACTTCTTCTGTTGCGTATTGCTTTCTTAAATATGCAATTCTTTCTTGATTAACCTCTAGGATTGTAACACTACATCCAATTCCAATTGCCATATCACAGGCATTAGTTGCAGCATTCCCTCCACCTAGGATTACAACTTTTCCGGCTGGGATTCCCTCAATACCTGATAATAAAATCCCTTCTCCTTGATGTTGTTTCTCTAAATAATATGCTCCCATAAATACCGCACGTCTTCCAGCAATTGCACTCATAGGTTTTAATAATGCTAAATTTCCATCCTCACTAATAGTTTCACCAGCAATCGCAGTAGTTCCAGCTTTTCTCATCGCTTCTACACACTCTTTCGACGCAGCCAGATGTAAAAAGCCCCATACAATTAGATCCTTTTTAAAGTAATGGTATTCTGCAGGTAGTGGTTCTTTTACCTTTACTACCATATCAACATCCCATGCCTGGCCTTGATTTACTATGCTTGCTCCTGCATTTATATATTCATCATTTGTATAACCAGAACCTAATCCAGCATCTTTTTGTACTAAAACTTCATTTCCAGCTGAAACTAATTTTTGAACATTTTCTGGAGTCATCCCTACACGAGCTTCCCCTTTTTTTATCTCTTTCACTACACCAATTTTCATATCTACACATCCTTTTTTAGAGTGAGTTATAAATTAAATTAATTATTGTCAGATAAATATAAGATTCAAAATATTCATCCTTAAAATATTTTTCGAATATAATTTAATTTATAACATTGGATTGCACCTACAAGATACCATTAATAAAAATAACAGGTCAATAATTTTGTGAAACATTTCACAAAATGTTTTATTTAGTTGATTTTCTATATTTTATATCGAAAATATGATTGAATCCCTCAATGCTTTGTGATATTCTTCACAAGAATATATCTTCTCTTTTGAATTTCAATTTATTATTTTATTATATCACAATATTAAAATACCTCATCTATTCTTATTATTCATATAACAGAAATCTCGTTATTAACTTCATGTTTCGGGTTAAATTAAAGGATTTCTTTTAATGTATAATTCATGGAATTTTACTCACCTCAAATTATGTGAAGATTTTCACATAATTTGAAGCGAAATTAAACTTTCTTTACTTGTACGTTTAATTTCCTTTTTATTTAGTATCTGAAATCTATTCAAATTCTCTAGATGGTAAGGATGAGGGGCGGCTATTTGTATGGATACAGGATATACTATCAAATAATTTAACAAACAAGATAAAGAATTCATAAGAGAATTTATATATTTTTCTAATTGGGAGTGATTATTTTGTCACAACAACAACTAAAAAAGGATATTGGTTTCTTTGCAGCATTAACCACAGTTATTGGTACCGTTATCGGCGCCGGAGTATTTTTCAAGCCCACTGCATTATATGGTGTAACAGGAACAGCTAGCCTAGGATTACTTGCATGGGTAATTGGTGGTATCTTAACCGTTTGCGCAGGACTAACTGCTGCTGAACTATCTGCCGCTATTCCTGAAACGGGGGGAATGATGGCATATTTAAAGAGGACTTATGGAAACTTAACTGCTTTCTTGCTTGGCTGGGCACAAACTGTCATATACTTCCCTGCAAATATTGCAGCTCTTGCTATTATTTTCGGGACACAAACGGTTAGTTTATTTGGACTAAATGTTAATGAACACAAAATGTTAATTATCGCAATTGCAATTATCACAGCAACATTTGTAACTCTTATGAACTTTTTAGGAGCTAAAGCAGCCGGTGGAATCCAAATGGCTTCGACTATATGCAAATTGGTTCCATTAGCATTGATTATTATTTTTGGATTACTACACAAAAGTGACGTTACTTTTCAGCTTTTTCCAATTGAGGCAGGGCCGAACAAATCTATGATATCTGCCCTTGGATCTGGTTTACTCGCAACAATGTTCGCCTATGATGGATGGATTCATGTAGGGAATATTGCTGGAGAAATGAAAAACCCTAAAAAAGACTTGCCTAAAGCAATCGTATTAGGATTATCAACAGTAATGGTTGTTTATTTATTAATTAATGTCGCGTTTCTAATGGTCATGTCTGCAACATCGCTCGCAGGTACTGATACACCCGCTTCTCAAGTAGCTACAATTCTTTTTGGAGCTATGGGAGGAAAACTAGTTACCATTGGCATTTTAATTTCCGTATTTGGAACGATTAATGGTTATATTATGACAGGAATGCGAATTCCTTATGCCATGGCTATTGAGAACAAACTACCATTTAGTAAATGGTTTGCTACACTATCTAAAAATAGTCGGGTCCCTTATAATTCTGGTCTATTTATGCTATTTATTTCAATTATTATGATGGCCGTCGGCGGATTCAATACTCTTACTGATATGTTGGTATTTGTAATATGGATATTCTACACAATGACATTCCTTGCTGTATTCATCTTACGAAAAAGGGAACCCGAACTTGTGCGACCTTATAAAGTTCCATTGTATCCTTTTATACCATTAGTTGCTATTATTGGCGGATTGTTCATTGTTATTAATACCTTATTCACTCAACCTCTGCTAGCTTTATGTGGAATAGGCCTAACTGCACTCGGCCTCCCTATTTATTACACTATGCGTAAAAAGGGACAATTTGGTTTAGAAAATCATAACGAGTAGACCAGTCTTTCTTAGAGATGTGATACAAATTTTTATGATTAGATTGCAATTAATAAATAGTCTATTTTACTTCTTTATCCTTCTAAAAGATACATTAGTCTAACAAATAATAAACAAGGAGAACCCTTTTTGGGTTCTCCTTGTTTATTATTTGCCAGTGTTCTAGTTTTTTACCCTAAGTTAATTTACGCTTTATCCATGTTGCATTTCTACCTTTAGAAACTAATTTAATATATCCCTGTGAATTTAAAGCGTGTAATGTTTTATTTATAGTACTTTCACTTATGTCTGGATACATGTTTCGAATATTTTCTTTAGTAAAAGGATTATCTTGTCTGTCTATGTATTTTTCAATTCTTTTTCTTTTAGTATGAGTGCTAATACAATTTTTTATTACATAATTTAATTCTTTATATGCAACTAAAACAATATCCAAAAAAATTTTCATCCAGAAAACTACATTATGATCGCCTTGATACCAGTAAGCTGCAGATTTATACAGAGCATCATAATAATCTGATTCATATTTTTTGAAATATTTATCTATACATGTATATTTTACAAATGTAAATCCACTTTCAATTAATAACCATTGAATTAATATTTTTGCTAACTTGCCATTCCCTTTATTAAATGGATAAATACATAGGAAATTTAAGATAAATTGAGGAATTAGTAGGAGCGGATGAAAATTCCCTTTAGCCCTTAATGCATTATATTGTTCGCATAGATGATACAAATATTGCGGAACCATATCATATAAAACAACTGTACGTAATTTAAATTGATCTTTTAACTTTGAAATAGAAGATAATACAAGTTCGCTTTTTCTCCAATTACCACTTTCAGAAGTTGAATAATTCATTAATTGGAAGTGCAATTCTTGAATTGTTTGCGGTTTAATAGGTAATTTGTGGTTTTCTTTTTGCACAAGTTCTAATGTTTTGCAATAACAAAATAAAGCGTCCTCTTCCAATGTTTGAGGGCTAGCATGATGAACAACTAATTTTTTTAACTGTTTATTTGAGAATGTAAACTTTTCATATATATTAGGAAAAGTTTTAATATATTGCAGTGATATATTCTTTTCCAAAAGATTAAATATCTCTGGTTTTTGAGTTTGATATGCTGATATTGCTCCTTTATATTCGCTGATTTTACTTATAATATTTATTAGTTCTCTTTTAAATTCTAAATTTGTATATTTTTCTTCAAAGAAATTTATCATCTCGTTCCCTCCTTTCCCTAAGGTTTATTACCAACTTTGTATGCTCTATTATCCCCCTAATTTTCACATTTCCTACTGTATGCTCCTTGTTTTATAAACGTCCAATAAGAATGTAATTAAACGATAGCCAGATGCACATAGAAATCACTCTCTTCCATAAATGTATGTAATTTAATAGATTTCTAATGTTTATTAACAAATAAAAAGGCACTTCCTTAAACTTCTAAAAAAGTGCTTTTTATTTAATCAAATATATCTGTCTTTAGTGACTTAAAGGAAACTATGCACAAAAGGTATCAACCTTTTGTGAAAATCATAACATATTTAGCTATAAATAATTATGTCGCTTCTAAAAATGTTCAATCTTGATATGTTATGAACTAATTTCGTACAGAATCTTAATTTCTTAATAATGTTTATAAAATGATTCTTTACAAGATGAAAGTACTTTATTTCTATTTAAACAAACATTTTTTCTATACTATTTGCTTTCAGAGTATATTAGATTAGGTCCCTTTAAACTATTGCTAAGTATTTATATATTCGACATAATTTTATACGATAAATTCATCTTATAGTATTGGTAACATGGTATCTTTTAATGTATGTACAGAATGATTAAAGTTAAACTTTTCTTCCGCATTTAACTCAATTTCTATAATTTCTCGAATACCTTCGCGATTAATAACAGCAGGAACTCCTATATATACATCATTATGACCATATTCATTTTCAAGGTATGCAGATACTGTTAATACACTATTTTCATGATGTAGAATTGCCTTTGTTATACGTAATAAAGACATTCCAATTCCATAACAGGTCGCTCCCTTACGTTCAATTATATGATAGGCCGCATCACGTGAACGAACAAAAATTTCGTCTAAGTCACTTTGATTATACTGACTTTTATTTTCTAAAATGGTTTGTAGCTTTTGAACGCCAACTGACACATGACTCCAAACCGGAAGCTCCGTATCACCATGTTCACCAATTATATAAGCATGAACATTATGAGGATCGATCTCAAAATATTCTCCTAACATGTAACGGAAACGTGCAGAATCAAGTGTTGTACCTGAACCAATTACGCGTTCTTTCGGCAACCCAGATTCTTTCCAAGTTACATATGTTAAAATGTCCACTGGATTTGTTGCAATTAAGAAAATACCATCGAATCCGCTTGACATGACATTGCGTATAATTTCTTTAAAAATCTTAGTATTTTTTTCAACTAAGTCTAAACGTGTTTCACCTGGTCTCTGTGGCAATCCGGCTGTTATTACAACAATTTGTGCATCTTTACAGTCCTCACAGCTACCCTTCCATACTTTTGTTGGTGATGGTGAAAAAGGAATTGCGTGACTTAAATCCATTGCTTCTCCTTCTGCTCTTGCTTCATTTACATCTACAAGAACGAATTCTTCTGCCAACCCCTGATTAATCATACAATATGCATAACTACACCCTACGGCCCCTGTACCAATTAAAACTACACGATTAATATTTTTATTCATTTATAGATCCCTCACTATTTATGTTATGTTTTTGTGCATTGTTGTTATTCTAATAAAAAGAGATTTAATTGATTTTGAATAAACAAATAATGAACTCGAAATAAATTAATGCTCAATACCAAATAGTTAAACTTAAATTCCTTTTCATATGTATTTCCAGCAAATATTGCTCCAACTTTATTTTTTATTTAACTCAAAAAAATATTATGTATAGCTTCACTAGATAAGATAATTTTTCTTTATCTACATTCCAAAGATTCATTGATATTCTGTGAAAAATCTAGTTTATACATCTAGTTAAATAAAATTGTTAACGCTTACATTTTTATTAAGATTCATTAACTGATTATCACTTCTCATAATGACATTCATGCTTATATTATCTTCATTCAAATCTAATTACTGCAAATTTTAATTTTGTATATCGAAGGTTATCTCACCTATTTTAGCAATAACCCCCTAAAAGCACTTCTATACCAAACAAACTTTTTCAAAATTCATTTTCTAATAAACCTCCCACTAATTTTTTAGAGTTTTCTGTAATAAATTCGACATGTGATCTTGCATTTTATATTAACAAATTTAAGTCTCATAAGTTGTGAATGTTTTTTGTATATTTCCCTTCCCTTATTTGTCTAACAAAAACAAATAATATATTTTATAAAAGAAAAAAATATATTTAAAAGAATTATTAAAACGGTATTTCCAGCTAATTAAGCCAACTGATATAAAAATAACATTCAAAATAATTATGTTATTTTTATACGAAAATGATTATATTAGTAGCTTAAATTTTTATTTGTGTTTGTAATGGGATGTTTTCCTCACATTGAGATTCAACTAAATCGCCCTTCTCTTCAGGGGTAGGGTTGTTTTGGGTTATATAATGATATACCATGCCAACAAATACAGATCCACCAATAATATTTCCAATTGTAACTGGAATTAAATTATAAATAGCCCCACTAAAAGAAATTGTATTGGGATGTGGCGATACCAGGGAGATTGCAAATAGCGATAAATTTGCAATGCTATGTTCATATCCAGATAAAAAGAATGTAAAAACCAATAACATCATAACAATTATTTTTGCTGTATCCCCTTTTACTTGAGAAGGAAGGAAACATGCTAGACAAACAAGCCAATTACATAAAATAGCTTTGAAAAATAGTTGTATTGTCGGAGTATTCATTTTTACTTCAACAACATTACTTATCAAATGTTCATATTCAATTTGATCAAAAATACCAGTACCATAAAATAATAACGCAAAAAATATAGCACCTACCAGATTACCTAAAAAACAAGCACCCCAGTTACGACAAGTATCTAAGACCGTTGTTTTTTTTCGTAAGGTCGAAATTGTAAAATACATTGTATTCCCAGTAAATAATTCCGCTCCACCATATATTATTAATATAAGTGCAATTCCAAAAAATAAAGAAGCACTTAAATAAGTTGCAGGTGAATTTACAACGTGAAAAAAATCCCCTAATTTAAAACATAATACTATAATAAATCCAATATAGATTCCGGCTAGTAATGCACGAACAAAATATTGTATTGGGTTTATATCTAATATTTGTTTCTTCTTTTGTGCAAGTTTTATAGCATCAGCTATCCCTTGTTCTAACATAAAATTACACACTCCTTTAGTTCATGGTTATTATAAATAATCCTAAGAATAAACTACATGTTTCAATATTCACTTTCAAGATTTTGTTCAACATTTCACAAAACAAACACACTCACTTTACGAAATGATTCAAATGATGTGCAATCTGCTATATTCACTAAATCCTAGAAGTTGCATAATACACGAATATACCTATTCAATATAGATTAAAAATCTGGCTCTAACCTATGAATTTATTGGAATCCAATTTGTATCCCAATACCCGAATAAAGATAATTTGTGACATATTTTAAAATAAACTACATATCAAGCACTCTGTTTTTAAAATTGGTATAATATGAACGGACATCATTGCTCAATACTTCACAATTAAAAGGGGAAATTGATATGAGAAAGCGAAAACGCTTAGTAATAATCGGTAATAGTATATCTAGTTTACGTTGTATTGAACAGATTTTAATACAAAATCCTAATATGTATAGCATTTCTATTTTCAGTGATGAACTCTATCCTCTCTACAATCAAATAAACACTATTTCTTTAAATTTAGATATAAAAAATAGAATACAAAAGCAATATAATTGGTACAAACAACATAATATTAAGCTTTTTACAAACGAAAAAGTAATAGAAATTGATCGTGAGGACGAGGTCATTGTTACAGATAAACGCCGTATTGTTTTCTACGATAAACTCATCATTGCAACAGGATCTACTGCTTTTATTTTTCCAGTTAAGGGACTGCAATTATTTGGAGTAAATAAACTTAGAACAACTGAAGAAATCCAATTTCTATTAAATATTAAGAAGCATGCAAAGAAAGCTATTATTATTGGCAATGGCCTGCTCGGTCTAAAAATTGCACAAAAATTATTTGATTTTGGAATAGACGTCCACGTAGTTCATTTCAGTTCACACTTAATGGCAAAACAAGATATATTAAATTGTTCATCACTATGTAACAAGCTAAAAGCAAAAGGGATTCAATTTCTCATGGAAAAAAACACGGTTAAAATCCTAGGTACAGACTATGCAGAGGGGATCCAATTCGAAGATGGCACTATTAAAAAATACGATTTAATTGTAATACCTATTGGTAGGCGACCTAATACACATTTAGCAAAAAAAGCTGGCTTATATGTTAAACGTGGCATAGTTGTTAATAAGTATATGCAAACAAATGATAAATTAATTTATGCAATTGGTGAATGCACTGAACACAATGGTATTACATTAGGATTTCCAGCCCCCCTCCACGCACAAGCTACTGTATTAGCCGAGCATATAACAAATGTACAGACAAATACTCTTTTTGCATAATTTCTTAGTTAATTAAAACTAATTCTTTATAACTTTTATCTAAAAAACTCTTCTTAATAATTGTTTAAGAAGAGTTTTAAACCTTTGAAAACGTGTTAAAGAGAACACTGTAATATTGACACATTTGCAACCCCGTTACGTATTAAATTAAAGTATTAATTTAACGAATTTCCGGAAAGAATTCTCCTTCCTCAAGCGTGTGAAGGGCGTAGCCAAAAGGTTTTCCTTTTTATTTTGCCTCTGATATAATCAGTCTTATAAATTATAAAGGTTGGTATATAAATGAAATTAGATAGTAATAACCATTCAGTATTCTTGTTATATTATCACCTTGTGTTGGTCGTGAAATACAGAAGAAATGTGTTTGATGAT
>NZ_JBQENW010000065.1:0-8671 GCF_052044835.1 Bacillus sp. 22475
GTACCCCACATCCATCAACTTAAGGTATATTTTTAAACAAAATGCGGTCTTTCCATATAGTTTTTTATTATCTTTTGTAGATTTTATAAAAGCGGGCATATCAAATAAACCCTGACGGGTTTCAATTTTTTACTATGCTACCTGATGAGTAGAAGTGGTATACTCATAAACAACACCCAAAATATCAAAGACTGTCTTTTTCTCGTATCGATGAGATTTTCGTCCGTTGTGCTGTAGGAGGTTAAACAGACGAAGGAGAACCTTTGATAATTCTTGGGTGTTTTTGTGTAATGCTTGGTAAAAAAGTGAAAAATAATCCTTAATTATGTACATCGCTTTATATTCACTTAGCTCTTTCTGTTTCTTACGTAATAGGAGTTCTCGCATTTTAAACATAGTAGAAGAACATAATAGAATACTAATGAGTTGCCCATAAAGATGACATTCTAATCGCTCTTGTTTAATAGATTTACAACGATGAATTTGAAACCAAGATTTCCATATTTTAAATAACAGCTCAATTTGCCAACGTAATGAATATAAATCATAGATTTTCTCTTTTGGTACCCATTCCGTAGGAATGTTTGTCATATATACCGTAATACCTTGTAAAAGCTTTGTACGCTCTGTATATGTAATTCCTTTTTTCTTTTCACGAATAGCTCGGTCACGTAGGCGTTTCTGTTTTTGCTCCTCGGTACACCTATAAACTACAATACGAGTAGGCAATTTGTCCTTACTCCCTACATATACATCGTGTAATTCATACACTTGGCCAGGTTGTAGTTGTTTCATAATGTCTTCCAAATGAATTTGTATATATACTGGTTTCAATTGAGAGGGTTTTGTTTTAAATACCACTGTTTCGAACTCTTTTCTATATATTTTAGTTGGTAACTTAAGACGAGATAAATAATACCCCTGCTTGTCTTGAATAGACTTAAAGTCTTGTAGATGAAAATATCCTAAGTCACGAATATACAGCTCATTCTTTTGTATCATGCCTGTTCGAGTCGCACCATACGCCTGATCACTTCGTTTTCCTGGTTCAATTTTCACATCAGAAAATTCCCCACTCAACAAGTCATACTCTAGTTGAATTTTCACACCAGCTTTATGACTACATCCTCCGGCACCAGGATAGGTAGATGCGAATCGATCTGGAACCTGAAAGGTTGTAGAATCAAGGATGCGAATGCGCTCAAAGTAGGAAGAAAGAGAATGAGAAATCTTAGATACGCCTCCAATTTTAGCTTGTAGAAGTGTAGTAAATACAGTTCGAAAGAAGGCTACAGAAGCAGAGTTAAATCGCCGATTAAGTCCTTCCGGACTTAATAAAACTCCTGTTGAAGTTTCTAATTGACTACATAGTTGAGTAAGAGAGGTAGTAGCGACTTGTTGATTTAGCCATACACACAAAGATAAGAAATGGTGCCCGTGGCACTTACGTTTTCGTTTCATTCCGCCTGCTTCTATGGCTAATTGATTAAGTGTAGCGGGAGACATATATCGATATAACTCTTCAGCGAATAAAGATAATTCTTGTTTTTGATTCATATTCATAAAAAACACGTCACCCTTTCTCATTAACATAAGAAAATAGTAACGTGCTTTTAACTTCAAAAATAGTCTAAATCCTTAAGTTGATGGATGTGTGGCTGTACCCCATGCACATCAATTTAAGAATTCAGAATTTCCCCGAAACGAAAAAATGAGGGTTTTTGTCACAAGTTAGCACAAAATTTTGTTTGGTTATTTGCTTTGTTAGGTTGATGAAGACGTGTTGCTACTCCTGTAAAGATAGTAGAGGATACTACAATGAGAAATTCTCTAGTATCTTATTGTGTTAACAAGTATAACTTGCTAAGCAACTAATAAATTATGCCTGTTTTGTATAATTTTCGCAAAATGACTTTGACTCATTAATTATTATCATTATAAAATAATATAAGGATATATTTTACTAGCAGTTATATGTTTAGGTATATCCTTTTTGTAATTATAAGGAAGAAATTCAAATTAAGACTGAAACAATAAGTTAGGAAAACGAAACTGACGCAGCAGACAATGCAAAAACTCATGAAGGTCTGTCTATTGTTGAAGAAAAGAATTACTAAAAGAAAAAGGGGATAAGTTTAAAATGAGTATTAATAAATCATTTAGGGGTATCGCAATAGCAGGGTTAAGTGTGAGTTTCATGCTAGTAGGTTGTACATTAAATACATATGGACTTACACAGTCAGAGTATAGAAAAGTAGATAAGTATTATGATGCAGATAAAATGGTATCTGACCTAAAGAAATTGCACTATAGTGATGAGCACATTGAAAACCAACTAAGAAACGCATTGTCTAGAATTGAGTATGAAAAGGGAAGTAAGGAAGAAGAATCAAGTAGTAAAGAAAGTAAATCAAATGTATCAGACACGGAAGGTGAAAAGAAGGTAAAGGTATCTGAAAAAGATTACCCTTATCGTTTGACTGAACTGCACTTAGAATTCCAGTATCATTTAAAAAAACTAGAAAAGAAAACTGATGAATTATTTACAGAAAAGAGTGTCTACATAGGTGAGATAGATTCTTTAATTAGTCACATTAGTTTGGATATAAACCGTTTTGAAAAAATCAAGCCACCTAAAAAGTATGAAGACTACCAATTCTTAATACAAGAAGGGGTAGAAGAGATTAGAAAACACCTAATAAAAGTAGAAGATGCAGTTAGACAGTATGATGACCGTAAGTATGATGGTGAATATAATAAGGATAAAGCAAAAGAAATCATACAAACCGGTATGTTTGGGATAGATGATGGTGTTTCTAAATGGGAGACAGTATTTAAGGAGATAAACGAGAAATACCCTGATATAGAGCAAGAGGTAAAGGAAGAGAACCAGAAACATGCGAAAGAGGGTCATCGTGAGGAGGATTTAAATGAAAAAGTTAGTGGTTCAGAAGTTGATAAATACAAAGCAGCCATCGTAGGAAATACAAATAAGATGGATGAAGTTATCAGACTGATACAAGATATAGGACATTCAGATGTAAAGGATTATGAGTCAAAGAAAAGTGAAATCCAACTGAGTTTGGATATGGCAAAAACACACGTAAGAGACACGAAATATCTTGAGGCACCTAAAGAGTTAGAAGTTGAACAAGAAAAGATAAAACAGGCAATGGATAATTACTGGGATGCTCTGCGATTACTTTCAGAAGCATTAGAAGAACAAAATGATAGTAAGTTGGAACAGGCAAATAATAAAGCAGAACAGGCAATGAAACTATTTAAAAAAGCAACTGAGAGTATTAAAAGTAAAACGAACTAATCATGAAAAGGGGCATATGGCGGTAGCCCTATTGCAAATTAACAAATAAAAAAAGATAAGATCGGAGCTAGGATCTTATCTTTTCACAAAAAAGAAAAAAACTTAAGGGGTCTTCGGGCGACTTGAATTATTTTATAGTAATATATATTAATTAATAAAATAAACTATATAAATAATTCATTATACTTTCATGTACTCTAGCTGATATAATGTGTAAGGTAATTATTGGCTAATTAGTAATACATATATGTTATATTAGGGGGATACATAAGTAATGTTAGATGCTATTTTTGCAGTTGTAGAAATACTCTTAGGTTTTTTCGCATTTATAATAGCTTTGTTTGCTTATCTCTTTTCAACAGGAGAAGAAAAGCGACAAGCAAAAGAGGATTTAAAGGAGCTTTCTAAAACTGCTCTCATCCCATTTGTTGTGTTTGTAATCGTAATATTATTTTTTGTTATTAAGGTGATTGATCATGATAATAAAGTTGAACAAGAACAACAAAGGCTACATGAAGAGAACTACCAACGTTACCATAATAATAGTAATTCTAATCTTGATAAAACCCTGGAACAAGATAATAAATAATATAGATAAGAACCTCGTCATTTCCATAAGATGGCGAGGTTCTTACGCATAAGGAAAAGACACCCTAAGGTGCCTTCTCTAATAGTTTTTTAGCAGAAGCAACTGCATCCGATAATGATTAATAGTATAAAGAGTACAACGAGTAAAGCAAAGCCTCCAGCAAAACCGCAGCCTTCGCCGCAACTACCACCATATCCCATAATAATAGTTCCTCCTTTAGATAAGAGAAAAAGACTAGGGGTCATTCCATGTGTTTTAATGGGTTCACTCTACCTTATGTTTTTACGTATGAATTGAGCAGGTCCTTTTGAAAATAAGGGAAAGATAACTTAATGTGCTTCCCCTGAATGTTGTACACATTTTCTGAAAAATAAACTATTTAATTATATCGATAACGGGGTTATTTAATATAATGTATTAATCCTAACATAAGGAAGGATTAGCCATACAATTAGTTTGTTTTAAAGTAGTAAATGGACAATACTTTTTAGTTGTAGAAGGTATCGGAGATTTCTGCGCCAATTCCAGCGTTTGCTGCAGCTTTATTAATTGGTTTAGGAGTAATCCCGCTTTGTTCTTAATTTAAGGAATTCCAAACAGCTCTACCTTTCAATTGATAAACCCTTAGGCATATGAATGCTTGGGGGTTTTTTATATTAAAAAAGAAAAGACGCCATAAGGCGTCCCCACAAATAGGTAGATAAGACTTTAGTTTTCCAATCTAAAGAAATTTTGTATCAGCTCTTTGAAAGTATATCATAATATCTGATTGATTTATTATGCATTATTACATACTTTTCTCAGACCCTCTAGTTTCTATTAGATAAAATAGAATCCTAATATTACTAAAAATCAAATAAATATTTCTAAAAACCCTAAATATTTATAAGGGGAATAAAAGTGATACATTTAAGGTGCAAATTATAAAAAATATTAAAGGGGGAATAAAGCAGTATTAAAAAACTATTATAAGCGGTGGGCATTTATAAAGGTTATATGAACTTGAATTTTGTTAAAAAGATCCTCATTTAAGTGTACTTTTTCTGACTTGGACTAACGTAATTTTAATAATATGAATGATGAAGGCAGATCCCAATAGGGGCATAATGAAACGAAATACCCACAGCGCTTTAGGTATTCTATTATGCAGTGAAATCTTATTATTTAAATGAATTATTTTACTGGATTCAAAGGATTGAAAAACGTATTTGAAATTTAAATACCTTTGCAGAGATAATAAAGGTATTTAATTAAAGCACCTGTTGGCTAAAGTAGTTTTTCAACAGATTACTAATTTAGGGTGAACTCTTTAATATAATGATACCGGTGCATTTGTCTATTGGGGTTTCAGAAGGATTTAAAATCGTATATCTAAAAAATATAAACATATATATTTTAAGAGAACTGAGCTTGAAAGTATAACGATAAATGTGCTGGATTTACTGACACATTGATAACCAAAAAACAAACTATTTAAGGCCAGTGCTATCAGATACTACAATTCTACTAGTCACGTTAATTATTTCTCACTTGTGGGGGGAACGTAGTGTTTTGAAATGTATCTGTTTTTGTTTCCCTATATGAACTATTATATCAACGGGCTCCTTACTAAAATAATGAAGAATCATCATTTGTTTATTCTGATTTCTGGAAAAGTTTTAATAGATTCATGTTGAACAAACATACTTTTTAGAAAGAGGGGAGATTATTGATGGATAATCAATTACTATATCAACAGCAAAAAAGAGAAAATGC
Source organism: Bacillus sp. 22475 (assembly GCF_052044835.1). Taxonomy (NCBI): domain Bacteria; kingdom Bacillati; phylum Bacillota; class Bacilli; order Caryophanales; family Bacillaceae; genus Bacillus; species Bacillus sp. 22475. The sequence goes on from NZ_JBQENW010000065.1 coordinate 5,667, forward strand.
ACTTGTGATTGGAGCTGGTATTGCAGGATTGCTTACTGCACGCGTGCTTTCCAGTTATTTTGAGAAAGTGATAGTTGTTGAAAAAGATGAGTTACCTCAAAAACCATCTGAACGTCCAGGTACACCCCAAGACTTTCATCCTCATCGTGTATTACCACGCGGAGAAATAATTATGAACCGTTTCTTTCCTGGATATGTTGATGATTTATTAAATCAAGGGGCCCATAATGTCAAGAATGATAAAATGATTCGATTTTCTCCGTATGGGGCACTGGAACTAGTTATAGAACGAAAAGGTGCAGCAAGCAGTCGAGCATTGTTAGAATGGACAATCCGCCAACGTGTGCAAGAAATTCCTAATGTACATTTTTATTCAAAGCAAGCGGTGACAGGCCTTTTAGCTTCGTCTGATCACAAGCGTGTTATTGGAATTCATATTCAAGAACGAGACGAGTTAAAAACAAAGAGAACTGTGTTAACCGATTTGGTAGTTGACACATGTGGTCGTCAATCTAAACTCAATAAATGGCTTACATCTATGGGATATGATGTTCCAGAACCAGAACGTTTAAAGGTGAATTTTGGATATAGCACGAGATATTATAAAGTACCTTCACATATCAAAGAGAAATTGAGTGCAATTTCTGAAGGAGATCCTGCTAAAAACGTTGATGCTGTAGGGTTATTGTATATTGAAGATAATATAGCTCAAGCGCTACTATTTGTTGCTGGAGGTACGCACTATCCACCAACCAATTCAAAAGAATATGAAAAAGAACTGGATTCTTTAGTTACACCTATGATGAGGGAGTTAATTAAAGAGTTAGAACCAATTAGTGTCCCAAGAGGATTTAGAGCGCAGGAGTCAACTCGTCAACATTTTGAACAAATGGAAAATTGGCCATCTGGATTATTAGTGTTAGGTGATGCTTTTTGTAACTTTGATCCCATTTATGGACAGGGGATGACCGTAGCTGCCATTGAAGCTGAAATGTTAGATACTTGTTTAAAAGAACATTCTACTCATAAAACTGGATTCGAACGCAAGGTGCTGCAACGTATGCAACAGGCTATTGAGCCGGCATGGTGGCTAAGTTCAATTGCGGATTTACGTTGGAAAGGTGTTGAACATGTAGGAGCCGTTCCACTAAAAGGTGTGAAATTTGCACAGAAATATTTTGATTTATACCTGAAACAAGCTGTAAAGCAAGCGAATGAGGGTAATTCATCCATGCTCCAAAAATATATAATGATGAATGGGCTAGTTCATTCGCCTCATAAAATCATTAACTCAGATATGTTAAGGATGTTAATCAATGGAGATGAGTCTTTAGAAGAGAATGAACTTTTGAACGAACTTGGAGAAGTAGATAAGAAACCAATGCAAGAAAGAATACATGAACTAATCCCTTCCTTTACATTAGCTTTTGAGAATAGCGTTCCAAATCTGTTCTCATCGATTTCAATTTCTAATGTCAAATGAGGAAAAGAAACATTGCTCTAATTAGGGCAATGTTTCTTTTATTAGCTAAGCGGTATTTAATCAACTACTTTTTCAATTGTTGGCATTATAGCGATTGGTGGTAAAGAGTAAGTCCAAGCAGCAGCGTATACGTTTAATTTTTCACCTAATTTGTAGTTTTCACCATTGGATACAGGTACTCTTAAAATTTTATTTTGGGAAACTAGCTCCCACCAATTATTCTGATAATAAAGTGCTTCTTCTTTCGTAAAAGTATCAGCAACAATTAAGTAATTATCGTCTGCTGAAATAACATAGCCCGTGAAAGGTATTTGTATTCGTACCTGTTCCTCCTTAATTGGAGAAGTGTTATTGACAGTATCCGCAGAAGCAGGTGTTATGCCAAAAGTAAATCCGCACCCTAATGTTAATGTTGTAATTACTGTTAATAATTTTTGTTTTTTTGAAAACATAATAGAAAGCCTCCTTAAATTTTATTACCACACCAAAACCTTTCTAGTCATTTAGATATAAAGCCTTTTTGTATTCAAATATTTAACAATTTTGTCATAAATAAAACAAAACTGTATGTGATATGTATTTTTTTAGAGTGATTTATGATATAATTCACTAGGTAAAGTATTTTCGTGGTTCATCTTTATATAGTTTTTTACCCTACTTACTCTGTAAAATATTATTGGTGAAGAGAGAATGTTTTCTCTCTTCTTTTTTTATTTGACGTTAATAATATCGATAATAAAGGATGTTTAATATTTTTTAGGCTATTTTGTTGTTGGTAATGAGTTTTGGTACTTATAATAAAATATGGTTTGATTAAGAGATTTAGTCTTGACGTACAGAATTTGCAAAATGTAAGTGTTCCGTCTTTATTTACATCAAATGTTAAATGTATTCCAATTTTAAATGAATTCAACATAATATTTTGTATCTATAATCCCAAAGGAAACTTTACATAGAAATGAAATTTTTCCTGCAGAAGCAGCCTGCATACAAGAAATTACCCAAGATTCCAATTCTAAAGGCAAGCGGTATACTTGAATATTACCATCACTATTTTTTACAGTTACAATCGGTGCATTTACTCTGGTTGTAGCAAAATCGTCCGTTGTTATCATTCTTACTGCATTATTAGTGTGAAAACCAGTGTTTATAACTTCATAAATCTGTCCATCTTTCTTTTTAATAACCATAGATATATTTAACGAATTTCCCGAAAGAATTCTCCTTCCTCAAGTGTGTGAAGGGCGTAGCCCAACGGTAGGTGGGAGATGAATTTCGGTTTGGCGTAGCCAAAAGGTTTTCCTTTTTATTTTGCCTCTGATATAATCAGTCTTATAAATTATAAAGGCTGGTATATAAATGAAATTAGATAGTAATAACCATTCAGTATTCTTGTTGTATTATCACCTTGTGTTGGTCGTAAAATACAGAAGAAATGTGTTTGATGATGATATGTCAGACTATGCAAAAGATATGTTTGTTCGACTATCTGAAAACTATAACATCACATTAGTTGAATGGA
>NZ_JBQENW010000066.1:0-7818 GCF_052044835.1 Bacillus sp. 22475
AGTTGCGATAGGTAAGACTTTGAAGTTATCTCCATCTTTTCCCCCGCTTAGCACTGTACGTGCGACTTTCATCGCATACAGCGCCCCATCTTATCCTTTTATACTAAAGTAACTAGATTACAAGCTTTACGGAGTTTGTTTATTTTCTTCAATTGTTTATCGTTCAATTGAAGAATTCTCATATATGTTCTAATCGTCTCGTCATTTGTAGCGTGAATCAATCTGTGGACAAATTCATGTACAATAATCAGGTTATTAAACTCGTCAGTTCCTCCCATACCTTTCGGTATTTTATGGTGACAGTGCACATCTTCAGCTATTAAGAAGATTCCGATGACAGCGCATTTACCATTTTGCATGGAATACCTGGATATTCTGTTATCTGTATACTCCATGCTTTGTCCTTTATTGGAGGATAGCAACATCTTTTGCATTTCATTGGCAATGTTACCTTTTAGGCTTTTGATGAGTTTTTGTCTTCCTTGCTTAGTGTAATTGCATATGTCTTGACTAAAACTTTGAGGGAATCGTGTTTGTATGTCCGCTAGTGGATATACATGATTGCCCGCTATTTCAAAGGTTCTATAATTGTTCCTATGAGTTCTTTTGTATAATGCATTCACATTGGTAGGAATCTTATATTTCCCTATTGATTTTAGACGATTAAACAAAGTTTTCGAGAGACGAAAGGCTATTTCAGCAAAGTCTATAGTTACATGTGTTGCAATTTTGTAATAATTTTTTATACCAAGTACATAAGAGTTATAGTCCTGTACTGTTTTCCCTGATGGGCTTTTTTGAATTGCTTTAATCCTTGTCTTTGCTTTTTCAAGGATATCCTTTTTCTTTTTCTCGCTTACATGTGTGTTTGCCACATATCTTTCGCGCTTTTTAACAGATTTGATAGAGAACCCCAGAAAATCGGAAGATTTTCTTTTTAGGTTAGTTATAGTCGATTTTTCATTAGATATATTAAGGTTTAATTGATTTTTAAGATAACCTTCTACTGCATGGAATATTTTGATTGCAGATTGATGATTGTTAGTAAATATTTTAAAATCATCTGCGTATCTAACGATATGCATTTTCTTCAATTTTGTTTTTATCAGCAATGGATTTTTGGTTGCTGTTGTGTATGGTCTTCTTGTTTTAATATTCTCCCATTGCCTAGATATCCACCAATCCAAATCGTTTAATACAACATTACTAAGTAATGGGCTTAGGATTCCTCCTTGCGGAGTTCCTTTTGTAGGAATACCTTTTCCTTTGATTGGTGCTTTTAACATTTTAGAGATAATTGTCAGCACCCTTTTATCAGTTATGCCTATGTTGTATAGTTGTTTTAATAACTTGGAATGGTTCACGTTGTCAAAGAAACCTTGTATATCAATGTCTACTACGTGACTAAATCTTCCTCTGTTTATCAGATATTGACACCTAGCCATTGCGTGGTGTGTTGACCTGTTAGGTCTGAATCCATATGAATGCTTGTGGAATTTTGCCTCGCATATTGGTTCTAGAACCTGTTTGAACATTTGTTGAATCAATCTATCTCTCATTGTAGGGATTCCTAATGGGCGTTTCTTCCCATTAGGTTTAGGTATTTCTATCCTACGTACCGTATTTGGTTTGTAATTTGTGAGAGTTTTTCTAATATCGTCAACGAAGGAATTTACATCTTCCATTTTATAATGGTCGATTGTGATACCATCTGTTCCTTCAGTTTTAGAACCACTGTTAGCCTTTATACTTCTATATGCCAATAGAATATTTTCTTTTGATATGATGTATTTATATAGATTTACACCTTTAGTAGCGTTATTTTCACTACGTTGGTATAAATCATCAAACACTTTTTGCATATCGTAATATTCTGCATTTCGTAATGTTGTACTCACCGATGTATTATTTCCCCTTTCTTACGAAAAGTCCCATCATCTTACTCGATCCTGTGAGTTACATCTAGTTAATTTAGTTTTCAAAGAACAAGACTAGGGACTATCCCTCCACATTCGCTACATGCTTCGTCGGTACTTTGTCCCCACCTTCACAAGAATGAAGCAATTTCGGTTCGTTAGAACCTTATATGCATCTGTCCGCTAGTAGGCGTTGGTGACAGTTTCTTGCTTACCACGTTCCGATTGACTTAGCTATACATATATCCTTAGGTGCTTGCTTTAAGCCTGTTATCTTTACACCCTCATCGTTAGATGTTCCGAATTTCGTATCCTTTACTCTTACTTTTCGGTAGATAACGTCATCATTGACGACATACAAATTTCTATTGTATTAATAATTTAGACCCGTACATTCGCAAGTTCGCCAGTCCGTTATTTTAGACATTCTCACCATAGATATTTTGTAGCATCCCGACCTATCCATTACCATATGATTTCTCACTTAGGTTTTGTTCAGCCGACTTCACCTAGCTTCATACAATTTGTGACTACTATCACGCCTTGCATGTAGGAGTATTAGATAAGTAGTTTCAGCTCAACATGACGGCTTTCATTCCTACTTTCAGTCAAACAGTTGTTGTTATCAAATTGATAACCCTCCTACTTCGTGTTTGCACACTTATGAGGAAACGTGTCGCACAAAGGATTATTTTGTTAAGTTTCTACAAAATGGTAATTGTTATATAATTAAATTATTACAATATTAGGTGGTGATGTAGATGACTGAAACAATCCGAATTGCTCTTTTCACTCTTATAGGAATCAGTGCTTTATTCTCTGTAATTAAAGAATTTCAAAAACCAGAAAAAAGAAAATTTTGGATTACATTTGAAACTTTAGTTCTAATCGGGGCAGCCTGGATGCTAATAGGACTTCTCATGTAACCTACATAATTAGTAACCCCCTGAATAAAACTCAATATTCCGTTAATACTGTAGACAACCCATTTCGAACCATATTCCATTACCCAAGCAGTTAGCTTTTGCTAGCTGCTCTTTTATTTCGTTCCTGTTCTTGCTTCTTAAAGAATTCTTTACCTGCGTTTTCCCAATAAGTGCACATTATCCATTCCTCCTCGAATAAATTTTTAAATCTTGTCCATACTATGAATACACTTGAGTTCTGAACTTCCTTCTTAATGCTTTTCTGGAGAGCAGTTAGCTTTTGCTAGCTGCTCTTTTTACGTTTTAAGTGAATAAAATTCTAAACATTGTCTAACACTGTAGACAAGACTTTAAAAAGTCGATTTCTCCCACTCTAGCTTTCTTGGTCGAGAGCCGAGCGGTTAGCAAAAGCTAACTGCTCTTTTTTTAATTGAAGGTTTTCTATAACATAATTTATCTGTTTTATGATTAAACTTTCATGATTCTATCTATACTAAACTTGGGCTTTATAGCTCAAATAATCTTTCATTCACTTGGCGGACAGTTTATTTAATAAATTGTTTGCCTAAGCCATTTAATAATTCTGCTTTATATTAAAATGAAATTTTTGTTTAGTTTTCTTACCTGCATAATATTTTGATATTTGTTTATACTATAGTTGTAACTTTTTGTTACAACATATATCCGTATCGATTGTAACTTCTAAAATTGTACAACGAAGCAGTTAGCTATTTCGGCTAGCTGCTTTGTTGCTTAAAATGAAGTTTTTGTTAATTCTTTTCACAATTACATAACATGAACATATAATGTAAAAAACTCATAGGTATTTTTACCTTTTTAAAAAGCACTTATATGGTGCTCTTTTTATTTGCTACTAAAATAGCGCTTTTGTTATGATTTAAAGCCTTCTACGCAAATGTCACTTTTAACATGTACTCCATATTTATCTTCAATCGCTTTTTTAATTAGCTCATTTGATTCCTTTATGCTAATATCCTGTGGATGTATACTTTTTACATTGATATCCACGCTATAGGTAACTATTGCTGTTCCATAAACCTTCATTTCCATTCTTCCTTTCTTTCAAATAAAGATTTTATTTAATCTCGCACCTAAATCAAAAACATACATACAATATTAAAAATTTACTCGTGAAAATCTGATTACGATTTTTTAGATTTTCTATATCTCATGAAACATTCACCTACCTTACTAAGGGTGCATATAAAAATGCACTCTTCTTATTTGTTGGTAAATAAGGATTTTGTTTAGATTTCATTAACCTTATTGATTCCTTTGCATACAGTATTATCACAAGGAATTCCACAGGTGGCTCTGGTCCAGTTACCTTGAATTTCTTGCACACCTTGTGGGAAGAATCCGTTTATAACAAACGGGTTCTTTTATTTTTTCGTCATAAAATAACTATTTTATTAAAAACTCTCTTTTTTCGTTTTCTTACATTTTAAAATACAAATGTAGTAAAACATAAGATTACTATGTAATTTACTAGCAGTGATCATTTAATTTAACATAATCACATCACGTTCTCATAGCATTTTTAATCATTTTCATTAAACATAAAATATAGTATAGTACCGAAAATAAAAAACATTAAAAAAAAAGAGAATGTCTTCCAAAGTTAATCTGTGATACTTTTTTGACATTCTCTTTTCTTATTTCAAAGTTTTCAAACAAGAAACTTATAAGCGATTATACGAATGTTATACCCGCACTTGCGAATCCTGTAATAGCAGTAGCTATATCGAAACCAGGTGTAGTTGATGAAACAACAAGTAATATCTTTTCTTGTGCAGCTACCCCAATTGCTTCTGGGACAATACCACTTGAAGTAGCACCGATAGCAATTAGTCCACTAAATGCTGGCGTTAACAGTAACGGTGTTCCTATTGGAGTGAAAGTATTACTTGCTGCTGGTGCGCTGTACAACTGCATTTGAATTTGTATGCTTCCTAATGCTAAAGCAACCGCTACCGTTACACTAAAGAAGCCTGCTAACGAAGTAATTGTACCTGCGCGAGGGGCTACAAATGCAAAATCAAATACTGGAGGTACAGGACCTATAGTAATTGGACCACCAGGTGGGACAATTACAGGGAAGAATGAACTTCCAAATCCAAGAAGTGCTCCTGTGTTTGCCAATCCACCTAAAACAGTTGTTAATGCTACTGGTGTTCCTGATGCAAACGGAATAACCGCTCCGCCACCAGTTGCACCTGTTGCTCCTGTTGCTCCAGTTAAACCTGTTGCTCCCGTTGGACCTGTTGCTCCTGTTGCTCCTGTTGCTCCTGTTGCTCCTGTTAAGCCTGTTGCACCAGTTAAACCTGTTGCACCAGTTAAACCTGTTGCACCAGTTAAACCTGTTGCTCCCGTTGGGCCTGTTGCTCCTGTTACTCCTGTTGCTCCACCAGTACCTGCTGGACCTGTTGGACCTGTTGCTCCTGTTGCTCCTGTTGCTCCTGTTGCTCCCGTTGGACCTGCTCCGGTTCCTGCTGGACCTGTTGGACCTGTTGGACCTGTTGGACCTGTCGCCCCTGGAGTAGCATTGATTAATTGAATTAACAAATTAAAAAGAAGTTGTAAAGTTGCAGAATCAACATTTGAGTTGCAGGATATAGGGATAAGATCTAAAGCGAAGAAGAATTGTGCAAGGGCGCTATAAAATTGTTGCAATAATATTGACAATTGTCCTAAATTAGGTGTTGGAGATTGTAATAAAACTATAATACTTTGAGTTAATTGTTTCAAAAAATTAACTTCTGGGGAAGGTAATAGGGAATTTAAGAAAGTTAAAAATTGATTAAATAAATCGAGTAACGCTAATCTGTTTGCATTACTTGGATTTGCAAAAAATGCTGAAATAGCTGATACTAATGAGTTTAGTAAAGCAATTAATTGATTTAATTGTTCCCTAGTAATAGGAACTGACTGTGGATTTTTACAACAATCTGCTGAAAAAACAATCGGATTGCAGTTATTATGATCAAAACAATCATTATGTTTCATTTATTTCCTCCTTATTTAATAATTTTGAGAGAATACTCTTATACTAAGAAACACTCAATTGTAATAGCGTTGAATATTTTTAAATATTCATTTTTCTTAGAATAAAAATAGTTACTAATAATTAAACTATAAAAATTCAGTTTAATTACTTTCACAACTCACATACTATAAGTATACGCATCTATTTATCTAATGCTTAGATTAATTTCCTAATAAAAACGCATATTTTTAAAGGAATACATTATTACTCCTATCAACGTATTTATTATATCAATAAACGAAAAGACATATTAATTTATCAGTTCAAAAATTCCATTAAGAGCTAATTATTTTGCTTTTGCTGACTAAATTTTATTTCTTTGTAACAACTTATACTCATCTTACATACATTATCTTGAATCCTTACTTGTTAAACCATTTAATTGTTCATGACTCACAAACATCAACAATATTTGAATGGTGTACTGATTCATAAAAGAGTACCATAATGGTGCTCTTTTTTATTTCAACAATTTTATATGAAATCTGTATACTTTTTTGACCAATTTCCAATAAAATTTCTTAAAACCTTAAATAATATCATTGATTATTTACTCCGAGAAAAAAATTTTTCGAAGAACCCTTTTTTAATACACTAAATATACTTTAAATTTTGATACATACTTTAAATACAGAAACCTCTAAGACATTTCAGTTAATATTTCTTTAAGATTGGAGCAGTTAATGCAAATGACTGCTCTATTTTAATTTTCATTACATAAACTTGATATTTTCGTCCATACTATACAAAACTCACGAAATATTTATACTCCTTAAATTCGTGGATGTAATGTTCTTAAAGCAGTTAGCCTATGCTAGCTGCTCTTTTTTATTTAGTTAAAAATAAGTTTTAGGTCTTATCCCTTTTCTACATCATATACTTTTAACCTAAACATCCAGCTCAAAGTGTTACCTCCTATCTTAAAGAGCACTTATGCATGGTGCTCTTTTTTATTTTCGCATAACATTTTCAACCCTGTTCATACTATTTTTGTAACTTAAAGTTACAAACTATTTCTGTAAGCGCAGCGTTTCTTTTGTACAACAAGCAGTTAGTTTTATTAACTAGCTGCTTTGTTGTGCAAAAGAAAGATCTGCACATGTATTAAGAACATACATAAAATATCATGTGGTATTCTTTTTCAATTTTAGTTTTGGTCATGGAGCGCCTTAAAAAGCGCTCTTTATATTTGCAAATAACCCTTTCGTTCAAACATACATACGATTTATATAAACTAAGCATATATTTACATAGACAAGACATAACTTTTTTAAACATGCACAATTTTTGTGCATGTTTTTTTATTTAACAAAATAACTATTTTATTATGTTTCCTAACTTACAGTAATGTCCTTAAAAAACATTCATATATATTTATCAGATGCACTTTTAAATTCCAGAGTATCAAATACTTTTAAAAGTTAACTGACCAACAATATTCGACTTATCTTTAAAAACTTATTAAAAATCACTTAGATACAAAAAAGCTACGTTTTATATAGGATAAAAAATTATCTTACGCAAAGGGGCTTGATTATTTGTGAATTACCAAAATGATAATAACTCTAACATTCACAAACCTTGCACTTGTCCATCCCCCACGGCTAACAGTTTAAATGTTGTTCAAACTACCCCATCAATAGTCTCGGTAAATTCTGCGATTCCACTAGATACCGTGGTAAATTCTAATGGTACGGCAATCTCATTCACACCACCAACAACTGTTTTACTTGAAGGTGGAAGAACCTATTTGGCAATCTATGAAGTGCAAGTTATCATTCAACCAGGAGGTAATTCGGCAGGTATCACTATGTATCTTAATAATAATCCAATCATTGGCTCTGGTACTTCTCTGGGATATACTGCAGGATTCACTTCTGTATCAGCACCCGCTATTTTCACTACACCT
>NZ_JBQENW010000067.1:0-6918 GCF_052044835.1 Bacillus sp. 22475
TGATTTTCAATGTTATACTTATGTGATATAATCTTTCCTGTATTAGAAGTAAATAACAATTGAATAGGGAGGGAAGGAAGAGAGTGCAAAAAATAGAAGCTCTCTTATTATTATGAGAGAAGGAACTTTATCTCAACAAAATATAGTTGTATTGTTTTTTAAACAGTTACGCCCAAAACAATGGACTAAAAACTTGCTTGTATTTGCAGCGTTAGTCTTTTCAATAAAACAAGTATCTTTAACTATGGTGGCACAAGCTGCAATTTGTTTTGCGCTATTTTGTGCAATATCTGGCTGTGTCTATATTTTAAATGATTTTATGGATATTGAGGCAGATCGACAGCACCCTGTTAAGCGCTATCGACCGATGGCATCAGGTGCATTAAATCCGTATTTTGCTATTACGGCAGGTTGTGTTATTTTAGTAGCGTCTTTAGTAGTTTCATATATATTAAATCCGTTATTGTGCTTAGTATTAGCAGTCTATTTTATTTTAAATGTAGTGTATTCAATTCGTTTAAAGCACGTTGTAATCATTGATATTTTAATTATTGCATCTGGATTTGTTTTACGAGCATTGGCCGGTGGATTAGTTATTCAAGTGCCATTTACACCGTGGTTTTTATTATGTACATTATTATTGTCACTGTTCTTGGCTATTAATAAAAGACGACATGAATTAGTATTGTTACAGAATAATAAAGGTTCTCATAGAAAAGTATTAGAAAGTTATTCTCCTGCTTTGTTAGACCAATTAAGTACAATTGTTACATCGGCAACTATTGTAACTTATGCTATCTTTACTTTTAATGCAGGGAAAAGCATCTATTTAATGTGGACAATCCCATTTGTAATTTACGGGATCTTTCGTTATTTGTATTTAGTTCACATGGAAGATAAAGGTGGAGAACCAGATAAAGTTTTATTAGAGGATCAGCATATTTTAATAACGGTGTTGTTATATGCGATAACAGTTATTATTATACTATTGAACTTTTAATTACTCTATTCGGGTTTGTTAAAACGTTTAAGAGGAGTGTCTTAAACGTTTTTTATTTGGAATAAAACATTTTTTGAATATAAACAGTTAAGGAGTGTAGAGATGCAACAATTTTTGATGATTATTTTATCAGTTGGTATGGGAGTCGTAGGGCAAATTTTATTAAAGTTTGGCGCAATGAAATCACAAAGTTCAGCGGCTGTAGGTATTATGAATTTCATTAACGTACCGAACTTTTTCGGACTCGCTTTTTACGGTTTAAGTGCATTATTATGGATGATTGTGCTGAGAAAGGTTGATTTAAGTTATGCATACCCAATGGTGAGTTTCGGATATGTATTTGTTATTATTGCGTCAGCATTATTATTTGGTGAAACAATCAATTTTATGAAAATTGCTGGAATGGTATGTATAGTGGCTGGTATTTTATTTATTGCAAAATCATAGGAGGTAAAGCAATGGGAACATATTTATATTGTGTACTTCCATTTATAGCTTGGGTAGCTTCGGGAGTATTGAAATTTCTAGTGAATTATCTTCGGTCTGGAAAAGATGCTTTTCGTTTAGTTGGAAACGGTGGATTTCCTAGTACGCATACAACGATTTTATCAAGTATGGTCATGACAATAGGGTTTCATGAAGGTTTTAACACACCGATGTTTGGAATCGGGATGGCAATTTTAACAATTGTTATCATTGATGCCACAGGACTTCGCCGTACAGTTGGTAAACATGCAAAAATGTTGAATAAACATATAAGTTCGGAAGAAGAAAAATTAAGAGAGCGTCAAGGACATCATTGGCATGAGATTTTTGGTGGACTTGTATTAGGAACAGTTATTGGGTACGTGGCACATCTAATTATGGTATTTCTACCTTAGAGAGGAGAAGCAATGTTGAATATTTGGAATAATTATAAAGGAAAGGGGATATTAGCCCTTGTCCTTTTCATTTTTTATTGTTCGTTTTATTTTTTCATTGGTTGGAAAATGGATACTCACTCCAAAATTTTGAGTGGGGAGTGGAGTGATACTTATTTTTCTTTTGATCAAGGATATTATATTTTTGGTTTTTTCCTTGAGAGAGGAGAGATAGTAGGGATGAGCTGGTTCCGACATCCATTCCTTTATTATTTTGTTCAAGGGTTCATGTGGATACTTGAAACAGTAAAAGTAGGGAATATAGTACACGGTATTATATTCATTCAAGCATTCTTAAGCGCAATTAGTGTAGTGATGATCTATGCATTATGCTGTAAAATTTGTAAGAACGTAATTGTTTCTTTCCTACTAGCGATTACGTACGGATTCTCAGCTACTATGTTAGTTATTACGTGGACACCGGAATCTTTTATTTATGCAAATTTCACATTGGTACTGATGTGCTTTGTATGTTATCCATTTATTACTGGGGAAAAAGAAGCAAAAATGGGATTCAATATTACCAATATATTATTGGCATTAGGAATAACTGGGGTTACTTTAACTAATTCGTTTCTGTGGTTTTTAGGTAGTGTAATGAGTTATAAAAAATTGCAGAAAAAAATTATTTGGACTAGTATTTCTATTGTTATTGTCGTGATTACATTTGTTTTAGTAATGAACGCAAATAATGTAGTTCTTATTGAGGCAGTGAAGTCTAGTATGGGCTTTACGCAAGAACAGAGTTTTTCACCAGAATACGTCAAACCAGTAGGTATATTGATGTTTCATCTATTATTAGGATCTTCCTTTATCTTTGGTAAATTTTCAGAAGTACCATTGCGAGTAGGAAGTGAAGTTGCACATTTGAACCTTCTTCCTTCACATACTATAATCGGTTGGATTGTAGTTGTATCCGTGTATGCTTTTATATTGGTAGTTGTATGGAAAAACTTTTTAAAAGAACCTTTTGTAAGGTTTTTAAGTTTATGTTTACTATTTAATATTGTTTTACATGGAATTGTTGGTTTTGGAGCATCTGAAGCATTTATTTATGGGGCACATATGGTATTTACAATACCTTTATTATTAGCATATGGCTTTAAAGTGATGAGACGTATAAAAGTAGTCGGTTTATGTATAATATTACTATTAATATTAATAAATAATTTTGAGAGTATGTTATATTTCTATCATTTTGCAGTCTCGAACTACTCTTTATAATAAGGTTTATTATTCCTTAAAAATAGATACGAAATAGAAGTCCGAATTATCGCATTTTAGAAAAAATATAGTTATAATAAAAATAGAGAAATTTAGGGGGTCTGAACATGTTTCAAGTACAGAAAGAATTAGCAGGTCATGAAGCAGTAATTATTGCTTTATTTGAAGAAGAGAAAATGAGTAGTTTTGTACAAGAACTGGACAAAGCGTTTGAAGGACAATTACAAGTTTTACTAGAAGAGAAAGAATTATCTACGAATAAAAAGGCCATTTCGAAAGTACATAGCTTAGGCAAAACAAATGTGAAACGTTATTACTTTGTTGGTTTAGGCAAGAAAGAGTCTTACACGACAGAAACGTTACGTGTGGCTCTTGGTAAGGCATTTAAAACACTGCAAGCAGCAAAAGTACAAGATGCAGCAATCTTACTTGATTCTTTCGTAACAGAGAAATTAGACGCGATTGATGTCGCTCATATTGCAGCAGAGGTACAAGGCCTTGGTACATATGAGTTACAAACGTATAAATCAGATAAAAAGAATCGTGTAGAGTTAGAGAAGTTCACGGCTATTACAGCGGAAGATGCACAAGAAATTGAAGCAGCATTAACAGTTGGCTACGTACATGGACGTGCAACAAATTCAGCTCGTACACTGGTAAATATGCCGCCAAACGTATTAACAGCGACAAAGCTTGCTGAGTATGCTGTTGAATTAGCGGAAAAGTATGATATGGACTATAAAGTTCTTGAGAAAGAAGAGATGGAAGATCTTGGTATGGGTGCGTTACTGGCAGTAAACCAAGGTAGTGTAGAGCCGCCAAAAATGATCACCCTTATTTATAAAGGAAAAGAAGAGTGGACAGATGTCATTGGATTCGTTGGAAAAGGTATTACATACGATACAGGTGGTTATTCTTTAAAACCACGTGAAGGCATGGTTGGTATGAAAGGTGATATGGGCGGTGCAGCTGCTGTATTAGGTGCGATGGAAATTATCGGTGAACTTCGCCCAGAACAAAATGTGATCGCTGTTATTCCTTCAACTGATAACGTTGTAAGTGGTACGGCATTTAAGCCAGACGATGTAATTACATCAATGAGCGGAAAAACAATTGAAGTATTAAATACGGATGCAGAAGGTCGTCTAGCTTTAGCTGACGGTATTACGTATGCGAAAAAACTTGGTGCAAACTACCTTGTTGATGTTGCAACATTAACAGGTGGTGTAATTGTTGCACTTGGAAACCATACGACAGGCGCAATGACAAATAATGAAGAGTTGTTTGAGCAAGTACTAGAGGCTTCTATGGAAACAGATGAGCCAATTTGGCAACTACCGATTTTTGATCGCGATAAAGAACGTGTGAGAAACAGTAAGTTTGCAGATTTAAATAACTCACCAGGCCGCGAAGGACATGCGGTTATGGCAGGTACATTCCTAGGTGAATTCGCTGAAGACACACCTTGGGTACACTTAGACATCGCTGGAACATCAGAAACAAAAGGCGCACACGACTTAGGTCCAGCTGGAGCAACTGGCGCAATGGTACGTACACTTGCAACACTTGTGGAGCGTTTTGGAGAAGAATAATTTTTTGGAAGAAAAGGCTGTCTCTAATTTTTGGGGCAGCCTTTTTTATTGATATAGTAGACCCGTTTATTGGTAATTCGATATAACTTCGTTTGTTACTACGCTGTTGAAAAAAAGAGTTTATAAAGAAATCATGTATAAGATTCCATTTGAAAAAGGAAGTACGGTCTGTTTTTTTACAGAACCAAGTGCATCACTTTTTTCGGGTAAGCCAATTGTAACTTTGAGGCGTGTTCCGAGCTCAAGATCAACTTCTGTAATTGTGTTAATGAAAGAATATTAGCAATGGAGACGATACGATTATTTTAATGAGAATGCATCATCATGAAGATGGGTTACTTGTAGAAAATGTTGATTTGATTAATGAGCGTGTAATGCTGTTTTAGCTTTGTTTATTAGAAATACCAATATGGATGAGAGAACTATTTATTGGTATTTAATAGTTGATTTTCAATGTTATACTTATGTGATATAATCTTTCCTGTATTAGAAGTAAATAACAATTGAATAGGGAGGGAAGGAAGAGAGTGCAAAAAATAGAAGCTCTCTTATTATTATGAGAGAAGGAACTTTATCTCAACAAAATATAGTTGTATTGTTTTTTAAACAGTTACGCCCAAAACAATGGACTAAAAACTTGCTTGTATTTGCAGCGTTAGTCTTTTCAATAAAACAAGTATCTTTAACTATGGTGGCACAAGCTGCAATTTGTTTTGCGCTATTTTGTGCAATATCTGGCTGTGTCTATATTTTAAATGATTTTATGGATATTGAGGCAGATCGACAGCACCCTGTTAAGCGCTATCGACCGATGGCATCAGGTGCATTAAATCCGTATTTTGCTATTACGGCAGGTTGTGTTATTTTAGTAGCGTCTTTAGTAGTTTCATATATATTAAATCCGTTATTGTGCTTAGTATTAGCAGTCTATTTTATTTTAAATGTAGTGTATTCAATTCGTTTAAAGCACGTTGTAATCATTGATATTTTAATTATTGCATCTGGATTTGTTTTACGAGCATTGGCCGGTGGATTAGTTATTCAAGTGCCATTTACACCGTGGTTTTTATTATGTACATTATTATTGTCACTGTTCTTGGCTATTAATAAAAGACGACATGAATTAGTATTGTTACAGAATAATAAAGGTTCTCATAGAAAAGTATTAGAAAGTTATTCTCCTGCTTTGTTAGACCAATTAAGTACAATTGTTACATCGGCAACTATTGTAACTTATGCTATCTTTACTTTTAATGCAGGGAAAAGCATCTATTTAATGTGGACAATCCCATTTGTAATTTACGGGATCTTTCGTTATTTGTATTTAGTTCACATGGAAGATAAAGGTGGAGAACCAGATAAAGTTTTATTAGAGGATCAGCATATTTTAATAACGGTGTTGTTATATGCGATAACAGTTATTATTATACTATTGAACTTTTAATTACTCTATTCGGGTTTGTTAAAACGTTTAAGAGGAGTGTCTTAAACGTTTTTTATTTGGAATAAAACATTTTTTGAATATAAACAGTTAAGGAGTGTAGAGATGCAACAATTTTTGATGATTATTTTATCAGTTGGTATGGGAGTCGTAGGGCAAATTTTATTAAAGTTTGGCGCAATGAAATCACAAAGTTCAGCGGCTGTAGGTATTATGAATTTCATTAACGTACCGAACTTTTTCGGACTCGCTTTTTACGGTTTAAGTGCATTATTATGGATGATTGTGCTGAGAAAGGTTGATTTAAGTTATGCATACCCAATGGTGAGTTTCGGATATGTATTTGTTATTATTGCGTCAGCATTATTATTTGGTGAAACAATCAATTTTATGAAAATTGCTGGAATGGTATGTATAGTGGCTGGTATTTTATTTATTGCA
Organism: Bacillus sp. 22475; assembly: GCF_052044835.1. Taxonomy (NCBI): domain Bacteria; kingdom Bacillati; phylum Bacillota; class Bacilli; order Caryophanales; family Bacillaceae; genus Bacillus; species Bacillus sp. 22475. The sequence goes on from NZ_JBQENW010000067.1 coordinate 6,619, forward strand.
AAATCATAGGAGGTAAAGCAATGGGAACATATTTATATTGTGTACTTCCATTTATAGCTTGGGTAGCTTCGGGAGTATTGAAATTTCTAGTGAATTATCTTCGGTCTGGAAAAGATGCTTTTCGTTTAGTTGGAAACGGTGGATTTCCTAGTACGCATACAACGATTTTATCAAGTATGGTCATGACAATAGGGTTTCATGAAGGTTTTAACACACCGATGTTTGGAATCGGGATGGCAATTTTAACAATTGTTATCATTGATGCCACAGGACTTCGCCGTACAGTTGGTAAACATGCAA
>NZ_JBQENW010000068.1:0-6031 GCF_052044835.1 Bacillus sp. 22475
TATTATAAACGATTCATAATGTCTTCTTTAATAGTAAGTAACTTTTGTTCACTATTTTGTAAAGAACTATCTTGTACACCGAAGTAGAACTTAATCTTCGGTTCAGTTCCAGATGGACGTAGGCAGAACCATGAACCATCCTCTAATTGATATTTTAACACATTTGATTTCGGTAAGTGAATCTCTTCTTTATGTCCATCTTGTAAAGACGTAACGATGCTTGCTTTATAGTCTTCCACTGCTACGACTGTTAAGCCCGCTACTTCTTTCGGAGGATTCTCACGGAACGTCGCCATCATCTCTTGGATTTGTTCCGCTCCATCTTTTCCTTTTAACGTTAACGATACAAGGTCTTCACGGAAGAATCCGTATTTCTCAAATACTTCTAATAGACCGTCATATAACGTTTTCCCTTGTGATTTGTAGTATGCAGCTACTTCACATGCAAATAGGACAGATTGTACTGCATCTTTATCACGGCAGAATGGGCGGATTAAATAACCATAGCTTTCCTCATAACCGAATTGGAATTCATATTGTCCGCTTTCTTCATACTGTCTAATTTTCTCACCGATAAATTTAAATCCAGTTAACGTATCAATTGTATCTAAACCGTATGCTTTTGCAATTGTACGACCAATCTCAGACGTTACGATTGTTTTTAATACGAAACCGTTTTCCGGAAGCGTTCCGTTTTCTTTCTTTTGAGATAGTAAGTAATCAAGCATTAATGCACCTGTTTGGTTTCCTGTTAATACTTGGAACTCACCATTATGATTGCGCACCGCTACACCTAGACGATCTGCGTCAGGATCAGTTGCGATTAATACATCTGCGCCTACCTTTTCACCGTCACGAATTGCATACTCAAACGCTGCGTGCTCTTCTGGGTTCGGTGATTTTACTGTAGAGAAGTTTGGATCTGGTAACTCTTGCTCTTTTACAACTGTTACATCTGTAAATCCAACTTCTTTTAAACCACGGCGTACAGAAATATTTGATGTTCCGTGTAATGGTGTAAAGACGATTTTTAAGTCTTTACCAACCTTTTGTACCATTTCTTTATTAATGATGACATTGTTCAATTCTGCAGCATATGCATCATCTACTTCTTGTCCAATAATATGTAATAAACCGTCAGCTTTTAATTGCTCTACATCAGCGACTTCAACTGTTAATTCATCTTCTACTGCGTTTACGTAACTAATTAACTCATCGGCCTCTTTTGGAGGCAACTGTCCACCATCTTCACCGTATACTTTATATCCGTTATATTCAGGCGGATTATGGCTTGCCGTAAGAACGATTCCACTTACTGTATGTAAATGACGAACTGCGAAAGAAAGTACTGGCGTTGGACGTAAGCTTTCAAACACATATGTTGTGATACCACGTGCACCAAGTGTAGCAGCAACCTCCATTGCGAACTCAGGTGATTTATGACGAGAATCATAGGCTACAACAACACCTCGTTTTTTCGCTTCCTCACCTAACTTTTCAATAAAGCTTGCTAATCCTTTTGTTGCTTTACGAACTGTATATACGTTTAAACGGTTCGTACCAGCACCAAGTTCACCACGCATACCACCTGTGCCAAACTCTAGATTTTTATAAAAGCTATCCTCGATTTTCTTCTCATCTTGCTTCATATTTTCTAGCTGTTCTTTTAATTCTGCATCTAATTGTGCGTAAGAAAGCCAGCGACTAAACTCTTGTTTCCAATTCATTCTTCTCTCTCCTCTCGCTCGTCATACCTTTATTATATGAAAAAAACATGCTGTATCTCAATATTTTATAAAATCTAGCAGGATTTTACTAGGAATATTTGTATACACTATGGTTAAATACTCCACTAAAGGGAATGAGGATTATGCACGAATGGGGCTTGTCAGAAGAGCTCAAAATACAAACAAAGCAAATGATTGAAATTGCTGAAAAAGAACTATCAATTATGAGGAACGCAATCGATAAAGAAGATGAATGTATTTTATGCAAAATGGAAGATATTCATCATATGTTGGCAAATGTACAAACATTGGCAGCTACATACTATATTCAGGCATATTTATCACCTTATACGGAAAGTTCATCTTTTATTACGACAGCTATCCAACATTTAAGTGCCAGAAACCATGGTGCTCTTATCGTTGTGGAACGAAACGAGACGCTTGAAGCTCTCATTCAAACTGGAACGACATTAAACGCTCATTTAACTGCACCATTACTCGAATCAATATTTTATCCAGGTAACCCTCTTCATGACGGTGCCGTTCTCGTAAAAAATAATCATATTATCTCAGCTGCTAATATTCTTCCTTTAACGAAAAGTACAGAAGTTGATCCTGAGCTAGGAACACGTCACAGAGCTGCAATTGGCTTATCAGAAAAGAGTGATGCACTTATATTAGTTGTCTCTGAAGAAACGGGCCGTACTTCTTTTGCTTTAAATGGGATTTTGTATACGATTTCTTTATAAATACTTTTTAGCACCGTTTTGAACAGCACAGTAGTAAATGAAGTTATATCGAATTACCAACAAATACGCCTACAATATTAATAAAAAAGGTTATCTCCAAAATTTGAGCCAGCCTTTTATTCAAAAAATTATTCTTCTACAAAATGCTCGAAAAGTATACGGATTACCTACCCATTGCTGGAACTGACCCATAAATTATGTGCTCACAGCGATATCTAAGTACAATAATTATCACTTCATGTCTTGCTAACTCTTTTTGTACTCAAAACATGTTTAGAGTTCTTTCATAACAACTATATTTTTCTAAAATGCACACTTCCGGCTATTATTTTGTATCTATTTTTAAGAAATAGGAAAAAGGGTACTTTAGATATCCTATCTAAAGTACCCTTTTATTAAAAATAAACCTTATTATAAAGAGTAGTTCGAGACTGCAAAATGATAGAAATATAACATACTATCAAAATTATTTATTAATAGTAATAGTAATACTATACATAAACCGACTACTTTTATACGTCTCATCACTTTAAAGCCATATGCTAATAACAAAGGGATTGTAAATACCATATGTGCGCCATAAATAAATGCTTCAGATGCCCCAAAACCAACAATTCCATGTAAGACAATATTAAATAGTAAACAGAAACTTAAAAACCTTACGAAAGGTTCTTTTCTAAAGTTTTTCCATACAGCTACTATTATAAAAGCATACACAGATACAATCACAATCCATCCGATCATAGTATGTGATGGAAGCATATTTAATTGTGCGAATTGCTCACCTTGTCTTAAAGTAACTTCCGAGAACGGTCCAAAGATGAATGAAGATCCTAATACCAAATGAAATGCTAGTATATACTTAGACCCTACATATTCCTCTGAAAAACCTTGTTTCTCTGTAAATTTAATATTAGTATTGATCACATCAATAAGTGATATGTTATTTTCTATAATCACTAATGCGAAAAGAAGAACGACCACAATGATAGAAATACCAGTCCAAATGATTCTTTTCTTTAATGTTTTATAACTCATTACACTACCTAAAAACCATATAAACGAATTTGTTAATGTAACTCCCGTTATTCCTATTGCCAATAACATATTAGCAACGCTGAATCCTGCTTTCGCTTCTTTTTCTCCTGTAATAAACGGATAACATACAAAGCACATCAGTACCAATGTGAAATTGGCATAAACAAAAGATTCCGGTGTCCACGTAATAACTAACAGAGTAGCTGAAAATCCGTACATAACCGCTAATAGGAAAGAAACAATTACATTCTTACAAATTTTACAACATAATATGTAAATCATGACTACACTTAACGTACTTAAGAACGCTTGGAAAAATATAATACCTTGCACTACATTTTTTACACCTAGTGATGATACTACTGTTGCTATTTCCTCAGTTAAAAAATTTAAAAATGGATGTCGAAACAACACTTCATCTGCAATTGGTATTTTAGCCAAGAAAAAACTTAAAATGTAATAACCCTGATCAAAAGAAAAATACATGTCATACCAGGAAGCTGTTAAAACCTTAGAGTCGTTTTCCATTTTCCAACCGATAAAAAAATAAAGTGACCAATAAAAAATGAAAAGGACAAGGGCTAATATTCCCTTTCCTTTATAACCATTCCAAATACTCAATACTTCTTCTCCTCTCTAAGGTAGAAATACCATAATTAGATGTGCCACGTACCCAATAACTGTTCCTAACACAAGTCCACCAAAAATCTCATGCCAATGATGTCCTTGGCGCTCTCTTAATTTTTCTTCTTCCGAACTTATATGTTTATTCAACATTCTTGCATGTTTACCAACTGTACGGCGAAGTCCTGTGGCATCAATGATAACAATTGTTAAAATTGCCATCCCGATTCCAAACATCGGTGTGTTAAAACCTTCATGAAACCCTATTGTCATGACCATACTTGATAAAATCGTTGTATGCGTACTAGGAAATCCACCGTTTCCAACTAAACGAAAAGCATCTTTTCCAGACCGAAGATAATTCACTAGAAATTTCAATACTCCCGAAGCTACCCAAGCTATAAATGGAAGTACACAATATAAATATGTTCCCATTGCTTTACCTCCTATGATTTTGCAATAAATAAAATACCAGCCACTATACATACCATTCCAGCAATTTTCATAAAATTGATTGTTTCACCAAATAATAATGCTGACGCAATAATAACAAATACATATCCGAAACTCACCATTGGGTATGCATAACTTAAATCAACCTTTCTCAGCACAATCATCCATAATAATGCACTTAAACCGTAAAAAGCGAGTCCGAAAAAGTTCGGTACGTTAATGAAATTCATAATACCTACAGCCGCTGAACTTTGTGATTTCATTGCGCCAAACTTTAATAAAATTTGCCCTACGACTCCCATACCAACTGATAAAATAATCATCAAAAATTGTTGCATCTCTACACTCCTTAACTGTTTATATTCAAAAAATGTTTTATTCCAAATAAAAAACGTTTAAGACACTCCTCTTAAACGTTTTAACAAACCCGAATAGAGTAATTAAAAGTTCAATAGTATAATAATAACTGTTATCGCATATAACAACACCGTTATTAAAATATGCTGATCCTCTAATAAAACTTTATCTGGTTCTCCACCTTTATCTTCCATGTGAACTAAATACAAATAACGAAAGATCCCGTAAATTACAAATGGGATTGTCCACATTAAATAGATGCTTTTCCCTGCATTAAAAGTAAAGATAGCATAAGTTACAATAGTTGCCGATGTAACAATTGTACTTAATTGGTCTAACAAAGCAGGAGAATAACTTTCTAATACTTTTCTATGAGAACCTTTATTATTCTGTAACAATACTAATTCATGTCGTCTTTTATTAATAGCCAAGAACAGTGACAATAATAATGTACATAATAAAAACCACGGTGTAAATGGCACTTGAATAACTAATCCACCGGCCAATGCTCGTAAAACAAATCCAGATGCAATAATTAAAATATCAATGATTACAACGTGCTTTAAACGAATTGAATACACTACATTTAAAATAAAATAGACTGCTAATACTAAGCACAATAACGGATTTAATATATATGAAACTACTAAAGACGCTACTAAAATAACACAACCTGCCGTAATAGCAAAATACGGATTTAATGCACCTGATGCCATCGGTCGATAGCGCTTAACAGGGTGCTGTCGATCTGCCTCAATATCCATAAAATCATTTAAAATATAGACACAGCCAGATATTGCACAAAATAGCGCAAAACAAATTGCAGCTTGTGCCACCATAGTTAAAGATACTTGTTTTATTGAAAAGACTAACGCTGCAAATACAAGCAAGTTTTTAGTCCATTGTTTTGGGCGTAACTGTTTAAAAAACAATACAACTATATTTTGTTGAGATAAAGTTCCTTCTCTCATAATAATAAGAGAGCTTCTATTTTTTGCACTCTCTTCCTTCCCTCCCTATTCAATTGTTATTTACTTCTAATACAGGAAAGATTATATCACATAAGTATAACATTGAAAATCA
>NZ_JBQENW010000069.1:0-5627 GCF_052044835.1 Bacillus sp. 22475
AAGTGCTTCGACTGACCCTTCAGCTAAAGGTTGTTTTAATTGTTTATTTGAATCTTTTTTCATGGATGGACGCCCCTTTTTCTTAGATTGAAGGGCATCAATTCCTTGTGTTTCGAGCTGTTTTTTCCAAACAGAAATCGTTGAAGGGGCAGGAATATTAAAGATAGCTGCTGTCTCAAATAAGGACATACCGTTTTCAATCATAAAGTTTAGTATGTCTAGTTTAAATTGTTGTGTGTAATTTGTACATCGTTTTAGAAAAGCTTCCAGACCATTCTGTTTATATTGGTTTACCCAATTCAAAATGATTGTGTCACTTATACCGAGCGATCTACCCATTTCTCGATAACTTTCATTTCCGTTCAAATAACGTAGAACGATTTGTATTTTTTCATCAGCTGTAAATTTAGCCATAGAAAAACTGCACCTCCAATTGTTAGACTGTGTCTAACAATTGGGGTGCAGTTCACTACTTGTTGCTCTTTTTTCGCTAACTCATCTTTTAACTTCTTCACTTGCTCATCAAGAGATTTTTTTTCAGTTTCTAACACACTCATATCACTTTTCAACTTTTGCGTTTCTTCAAAATGTTCATCTACTAATTTATTATATTCTTTCTCAGAGTACATTTTTTCACTGGTTGATGTCGTTTTCTCTTTCGTAACAACTACATTAATAATTACAAAAAAGGCTACAATTCCTATTAACGCAGCGGAAATCTTCTTTTTGTTCATGATTAATCCTCCAAAATGTAAAATTTTAAAAATTATCATAACAGACCAATTCGCTTTCACCTGTCATATTTTGTCGAATCAATATAATAAAAAAAAGCATCTGAAACAGATGCTTTTTCTCATTCTTAATACGTAAACGTAATTGTCACTAAAGAATACCCTTCTTTCGCATTGTAAGGCTCCGCTTTATAAGAAACTCGATTTGCCCCTTGCGGATAATCGATTTCGCCAATTGCCTTTTTCACATCTTGCAGTGCACCATTCATTGATTGCTTGTATAGCACTTCAATTTTCTCTGGTTTTGCACTATAGCGCTGCTGCATTTTATTTTTTAATTCAGTATAGTTATTTGCGATATATTCATTTCCTAAATAGTTTAACTTTGTATCTTTTAATATTTGCTGATATGCAGGCGTTTTCGTACTGCCTGCCGCAATTTTGTTTGTCAGTGTACTATAATAATTTGTTGTAGCTTGCGGGTAGTCTCCGCGGTTCCACTCATGATTTCTTGCGATTTGTTCATCTGATAAATTGAAATACGAATACGTTACGCGACCCTGCTCATCTGGAACCGGATCATCGAATGTTGTATCAAGGTGATACCATTTGTTTTCGATTTTTACTAAATTCCAAGCATGAGGTTGTCCGTCCCCAGTTCCTGTCACGAAATGATTTTCAATTCCTGCTTCTTTTAATAATTGATAAGTTAATAGTGCGTAACCTTGGCAAACCGCAGAACGATTTACAAGTGCTTCATATGCTGTGTAAGCTTTATAAGACGTATCATAAGAAACATGTTTTACTACGTAATCATGAATCGCCTTCACTTTTTCGTGATCATCCATTCCAACTTGAGTAATAGAAGAAACGATTGCTTTCGCTTGTTTCATGACATATTCCGTCTGTTCTTTCGTTTCACGATATGTAATCTTAAGCGTAAACGTATAATTTCCAGGTGATCCAGAAAGTCCATATGAAACATTCGATCTATTATTATTTGTATACTCATTTTTACTTGCAACTTCTTTATATGCGTTAAAAAGTGTATTCATCACTTCTTCTGTATTATTATTTTTCGTTTTATATGGAAGTGTAATATTTGTCTCGTATGTATTAATACGCTTTTTTACTTCTTCTTTAAAAGCTGTTAATAATGCCGCATCTCCTGTGTCTTTCACATCAGCATTTTTATACTTTAAAGTTTTATATAAAAACTGCGCATACTGTTCACGTGTTACTGTGCCATACGGTTCAAAATTCCCGTTCCCTGTGCCATCTGCGATTCCATTTGATTGCACTGCACTAATTGCGTTTTCTGCCCAAAATGGATTTGGAACATCCTTAAAGGTATGTTTTTGTTTTGCCGCAAGATGGAAAGCATTTGTAAGAATTTGTGCCATTTCCGCACGACTCACAGAAGCTTTCGGTCTAAATTGGCCATTTTCATCACCTTTAAAAACTCCTAAATTCGTTAAAGTTAATACCTCTTCTGGAAACATTGTAGAACTTTGATTAATATCACCGTAAGGATTTTTAAACGTAGACCCATCCTTTAATACGTAACGAGTTCCATCATTACTAAACGAACCGCCTTGTTTATTCGGTACTAACACTCGATAAATTAAAGCCGCAACTTGCTCCCTTGTCGCAACATCTCCAAAACCAAATATCCCATTTCCATAACCGGAAATAATATTTTTACTCGCTAAATCTTTAATCGCAGGATATGACCAATGTGATGTCGGCACATCAGAAAAAACACCCACTTCAGCAGCTTTTACATCGCTGCCATTTGTATATAACAACGCACCACCAATCAGTGATAATGATGTAATTGATTTTAATAGTTTTGTGTACATAATGTCTTCTCCCAATACTTTCTCTATTTTTGTTGGTTTATGTCGAAAAATCTAAAAATATGACAAAATACATTATACAATTAAAAGTTTTTGAGGGATATATTGAATTTTAAAATATGCAAAAATTCATATTGTTATAAGGATTCATAGTGATATTATATTATTTTACTTGCGAATATATAAATAAAAAAACGCTCATCTGAGCGTTTCATCTATATACTTATTAGTTACTTTTTCTTCACTTAGAACTCTTCTTCGGTAATCATCCTTCGATCTAACAACTCTTTATACTTCAATATTTCTTCAGCCCCACGGCTCTCCATGCGTATATTGTATAACACTTGTTGTATTAACCTTTGATTGGTCCGTTGAAACATTTACTCCATTTAATAGTATGACCGTAATTATTAATCCAATTGAACTGCTGATGATCCTTTTCATTTTAAAGCCCCTTTCTGAAAACCTTTTTCTTTTTCTTTATATCCTAAATAGAAGTATTCACTAGATTTTATTGAATTTCCTTCTTCATGATATTTAACCGCTAATTTTTCAGCATATTCCTGGACATATTGCCATAAACCTACTTCATTAAAGAAAGAAATTCCTTTAGAAATGGCTAACTCTAATTCTTCAGCAGAAACATTCTCATTCATTTCTTTTAGAATTGTAAAATGATGTTCATATTCTTTTTGTTCCAGTTCATTACAAATTATTAATCCTTTTTCAATTAAGGACGCTGCAAGCTTTGTCTTTCCTAACTTTAAATTCTCTCTAGCTTCCAAAAAAATCGCTCTAAAGTGATTCGGAATTTTTTGTGATACTTCCGATAAGTAACGAAGTGCTAAATCAGATAGGTTTTGCTCTGCATACATAACCCCTAAACTATGTCGAACTCGTAATATTAGCTCCTCTTCATTCTGCTTTTTCAAAATATCCAGAGACGACATGAAATAAACTTCTGCCTGTTCAAATTCATTTAGCTTTACACATGCTAAACCCAGAACATTGTCACATGCTGCCACCTTCCTGCTATACCCGTACAGCCCTTCAAATGTATTCCTTGCTCTAGTTGCATATTGAATTACTAAAATAGGCTGGCAAACGTGATAATAATAGCTTGATAGCTTAAAGTTAAATTCTGCTTTTTCAATTGGATCCTGAATATTTCCCAAAAAAGATTCTGCTATTCCATAATGCTTTTCAGCCACTTTAAAATCACCGTTTACTGTAGCATGAGAAGCCTTAAAGAAATGGTAATAATATAATAAAGATTCATCTGATGGAGCTTCATCTAACTTCATTTTTCTTAGATCATTCTTAGATATGTCAGATTGATGGGGATAAAACTCTGCACTTAGCATTTTAAATCTAAAATCTACAAGTGAATAAAACTCTGTATTCTTTCGATCTTCTTCCATTAGAGATAGTTTTATTAAATTTTTCACTACTAGCCGTAAAAATATCTTATAATCTTTATATAACAAATTAATGTATTAGGAGTAGATAAAATGCCAGTTACACTCGAACTTATTCTTTTCATTCTTATAGCAATTAGTGCTGTTGGCTATTTAATAAAAGAATTTCAAAAAACTAGGAAACGAACACTTGGAATTTCACTAGAATTTTTAGTTCTTTTCTGGTCAATATGGAGAATATCAACTATTATAATCTAATTTCTAAAACATAAATTCCTTCGAATGAAGTGAAACTCTAATCAGCGGGAGTTTTACGGGATAAATTTACCAGTATTTTTACCACAACATTCATGTTAAAATCCCTTGTGAGTACGACATAACTCGACCTTATGAAGCTCCGCAGCTTTTATCGCGGAGCTTTTTTTATTAAAATTAACGCTTTTGTTCACTTTTTTGATACATTTACGAAACATTCATATGTTACGTTATATAAGTCCTTTTTTAAATCTTATTCATTCTAGCAAAAAGTCCTAGTCCCCCTAGGGCTTTTTTGCATTCAAACAATGAGTTGTATTTTTTCTCAATAATCGAAACTACTTAACGTGGTAAAATAATAATCGGACTGGCATCCAATACCATATTACAATGGAGCAAATCGCAAGAAGGCACCTTAGGGTGTCTTTTTTATAGAGAATCAGTTTAAAAACTAAAAATAAAAGAACCTCAATAAATGAGGTTCAAAAAATCTACTATTTTAAATTACCTTCGTAAAAAGCAACTCCATTTTGAACATGTTTTAAATACCACGTAATCGTCCCGCCACAAACATTTTCATTAAAACTATTAGCATATACTCCATTTGAGTAATAAAGAGTTCTTTTGAATTTACCATTAGAATACTCATAAGGAATTGAACATGTTGCTTGCTTCGGAGAACTCACAGCTTTTTGCGTATCAGCTGAAGCTGCCCCAATTCCTCCTGTTAATGCAATACCTGTTGCTAATGCTCCTACTACTAATTTCTTGAACATAATAAATCCCCCTTTAATAGTTTTTATAGCTTACAACTTAAATGTATCACTTTTGAAATTTATGTAAATATCTTGAATATGTAGAAATATTTATTTAATTTTTGGTAATATTGGGATTTTATTTTATCAAATGGAAAATAGAGGGATTAAAAAAGTATGTGAAAATACAGATAAGTTTATATTAAATGAATGTGGTTCAAGTCGGCGAAAGGAACTTTTGGTGTCTTTTTTGTACATAAAAAAATCTCACCATCTTATAGAAACGATAAGCCCTTTAAAACAATAATTGCAACTATATTAATTTTACATTACATTAAGGTTAGAGAATATCATACTAATAAAGTGTTAAATAGTAGGTGGGGAAAATGGAATTTAACGATTTGGGTATTACCATTAAAGAACTTAGAATTAAAAAAAATATATCACAATCCGACTTATGTCATGGAATATGTTCACAAAGTCAAATTAGTAAGATCGAAAAAGGTGTAATTTATCCATCTAGCATATTATTATATCAATTATCTGAAAGACTTGGTGTTGATCCAAATAATATATTTGCACTAACTCAAAACAAGAAATTAAAATATA
>NZ_JBQENW010000070.1:0-2939 GCF_052044835.1 Bacillus sp. 22475
CATATTATATGGTTAAGTCCTCGATCTATTAGTATTCGTCAGCTCCACATGTCACCATGCTTCCACCTCGAACCTATCAACCTGATCATCTTTCAGGGATCTTACTAGCTTACGCTATGGGAAATCTCATCTTGAGGGGGGCTTCATGCTTAGATGCTTTCAGCACTTATCCCTTCCGCACATAGCTACCCAGCTATGCCCTTGGCAGAACAACTGGTACACCAGCGGTGCGTCCATCCCGGTCCTCTCGTACTAAGGACAGCTCCTCTCAAATTTCCTACGCCCACGACGGATAGGGACCGAACTGTCTCACGACGTTCTGAACCCAGCTCGCGTACCGCTTTAATGGGCGAACAGCCCAACCCTTGGGACCGACTACAGCCCCAGGATGCGATGAGCCGACATCGAGGTGCCAAACCTCCCCGTCGATGTGGACTCTTGGGGGAGATAAGCCTGTTATCCCCGGGGTAGCTTTTATCCGTTGAGCGATGGCCCTTCCATGCGGAACCACCGGATCACTAAGCCCGACTTTCGTCCCTGCTCGACTTGTAGGTCTCGCAGTCAAGCTCCCTTATGCCTTTGCACTCTACGAATGATTTCCAACCATTCTGAGGGAACCTTTGGGCGCCTCCGTTACACTTTAGGAGGCGACCGCCCCAGTCAAACTGCCCACCTGACACTGTCTCCCGGGTCGATAAGACCCGTAGGTTAGAATTTCAATACAGTCAGGGCGGTATCCCACCAGCGCCTCCACCGAAGCTAGCGCTCCGGTTTCAATGGCTCCCGCCTATCCTGTACAAACTGTACCAAAATTCAATATCAGGCTACAGTAAAGCTCCACGGGGTCTTTCCGTCCTGTCGCGGGTAACCTGCATCTTCACAGGTACTATAATTTCACCGAGTCTCTGGTTGAGACAGTGCCCAAATCGTTACACCTTTCGTGCGGGTCGGAACTTACCCGACAAGGAATTTCGCTACCTTAGGACCGTTATAGTTACGGCCGCCGTTTACTGGGGCTTCAGTTCAGAGCTTCGCTTACGCTAACCCCTCTCCTTAACCTTCCAGCACCGGGCAGGTGTCACCCCCTATACTTCGCCTTACGGCTTCGCAGAGAGCTGTGTTTTTGCTAAACAGTCGCTTGGGCCTATTCACTGCGGCTTTCCGTTAAGAAAGCACCCCTTCTCCCGAAGTTACGGGGTCATTTTGCCGAGTTCCTTAACCAGAGTTCTCTCGCACACCTTAGGATTCTCTCCTCGCCTACCTGTGTCGGTTTGCGGTACAGGCACCTTTTATCTCGCTAGAAGCTTTTCTTGGCAGCGGGGAATCAAAGACTTCGCTCCATAAGGAGCTTCCCCATCACAGCTCAGCCTTCACGATAAGCGGATTTGCCTACTTATCAGCCTAACTGCTTGGACGTGCACAACCAATCGCACGCTTCTTCTATCCTTCTGCGTCCCTCCATTGCTCAAACGATAAAGAGGTGGTACAGGAATATCAACCTGTTGTCCATCGCCTACGCCTGTCGGCCTCGGCTTAGGTCCTGACTAACCCTGAGCGGACGAGCCTTCCTCAGGAAACCTTAGGCATTCGGTGGACGGGATTCTCACCCGTCTTTCGCTACTCATACCGGCATTCTCACTTCTAAGCGCTCCACCAGTCCTTCCGGTCTGACTTCACTGCACTTAGAACGCTCCCCTACCACTGATACCATTGGTATCAATTCGCAGCTTCGGTGGTGTATTTAGCCCCGGTACATTTTCGGCGCAGAGTCACTCGACTAGTGAGCTATTACGCACTCTTTAAATGGTGGCTGCTTCTAAGCCAACATCCTAGTTGTCTAAGCAACTCCACATCCTTTTCCACTTAATACACACTTTGGGACCTTAGCTGGCGATCTGGGCTGTTTCCCTCTTGACTACGGATCTTATCACTCGCAGTCTGACTCCTAAGGATAAGTCATTGGCATTCGGAGTTTGACTGAATTCGGTAATCCGATGAGGACCCCTAGTTCAATCAGTGCTCTACCTCCAAGACTCTTACACTTAAGGCTAGCCCTAAAGCTATTTCGGGGAGAACCAGCTATCTCCAGGTTCGATTGGAATTTCTCCGCTACCCACACCTCATCCCCGCACTTTTCAACGTGCGTGGGTTCGGGCCTCCATTCAGTGTTACCTGAACTTCACCCTGGACATGGGTAGATCACCTGGTTTCGGGTCTACGACCACGTACTAAACGCCCTATTCAGACTCGCTTTCGCTGCGGCTCCGCCTCTTCAGCTTAACCTTGCACGGGATCGTAACTCGCCGGTTCATTCTACAAAAGGCACGCCATCACCCATTAACGGGCTCTGACTATTTGTAGGCACACGGTTTCAGGATCTCTTTCACTCCCCTTCCGGGGTGCTTTTCACCTTTCCCTCACGGTACTGGTTCACTATCGATCACTAGGGAGTATTTAGCCTTGGGAGATGGTCCTCCCAGATTCCGACGGAATTTCACGTGTTCCGCCGTACTCAGGATACATTCAAGAGAGAACGAAGTTTCGACTACGGGGTTGTTACCCTCTACGACGGACCTTTCCAGGTCGCTTCGTCTACCTCGTTCCTTTGTAACTCCGTATAGAATGTCCTACAACCCCAAGAGGCAAGCCTCTTGGTTTGGGCTATGTTCCGTTTCGCTCGCCGCTACTCAGGAAATCGCATTTGCTTTCTCTTCCTCCAGGTACTTAGATGTTTCAGTTCCCTGGGTCTGTCTTCCATACCCTATGTATTCAGGTAAGGATACCATACCATTACGTATAGTGGGTTTCCCCATTCGGAAATCTTCGGATCAAAGCTTACTTACAGCTCCCCGAAGCATATCGGCGTTAGTCCCGTCCTTCATCGACTCCTAGTGTCAAGGCATCCACCGTGCGCCCTTTCTAACTTAACCAAACTAAAA
>NZ_JBQENW010000071.1:0-4258 GCF_052044835.1 Bacillus sp. 22475
AATGTTATCTAGTTTTGAAGGAATATGCCTTCATAGTTTGGTGATGATGGCAGAGAGGTCACACCCGTTCCCATACCGAACACGGAAGTTAAGCTCTCTAGCGCCGATGGTAGTTGGGACCTTGTCCCTGTGAGAGTAGGACGTCGCCAAGCAACTTTAAGACGAGTCAGAATGACTCGTCTTTTTTGTGTTTAATGAAATAAGCGTGTAATTAATATCGGCTCTATGAGTACGTTTATCTAGTAAGAAATAGCTTTGTTTTAGCATACCTTCAGAAAAATAAGGCTGAGTTTTTTAGGCTCTTTAATTTTGAGCTTTAAAGTCTATTTGTTAACAAGAATATATACGAGGTATTGCCCTCTGTAGCCTACTCACACCCTCTTTTATTTCTTCAGTTGTTAAATGTCCATACCCTATAATAATTCGATTGTGATGTTTTCCTTTTTCAATGGCGTGGTCTTCCACAGGATATACCTTCACTCCGAGTTGTTGGGTTTTCTCAAGTAATTCTTGTGTGAATTGAACTTGATTGAATTCAACAATCAGGTGTAATCCTGTAGAATAACCAAAAATATTGATTTTATTTGAGAATGCTGATTTTAATTGCTGGATAAGGAAGTCTCTTCGATTTTTATAGATTTTTTTCATCTTCATAATATGCCGTTCCAAATAATCTTCGGCAATAAATTTAGCAAGGACAAGCTGATTTAAAGAAGGTGTATGTAGATCGGAAAACCATTTTACCCTGCGACATTTTTCAATAAGGTGTGAGGGAAGAACTAAGTATCCCATCCTAAGGGCCGGTGATAAAATTTTACTAAATGAACCTATATATATAACACGTTCGGAATCCAATCCCTGTAATGAACTTACAGGTGAACCTTCATATCGAAACTCACTGTCATAATCATCTTCAATAAGATAACAATTTGTTTTTCTTGAGTAGTTAATCAATTGAACCCGTCGTTGAATCGGTAACGTTCCACCTAAAGGAAACTGATGAGAAGGAGTAATGAAGATGAATTTTGGATTTTTATTTGCAGGCAGCAAAGATGTATCCATCCCATTATCATCAACCGGTATAGGAGAAAGTAAGGCTCCTGAATTTTTAAAAATTGTTTGAATGTCATTGGTGATGGGATCTTCTATTAGTACCTCGTCACCTGGTGATAAAAGTAACTTAGAAACAAGTGTTAAAGCTTGAGTTGCACCGGAAGTAATCACCAATTGTTCTGGATGACAAAAAACTCCTCTTGTTTTTAGTAAATAGCGTGATAAAACCTTTCTTAATTCGGGGCGCCCTTCGGGAATATCGTATCCAAATGTAGAAGGAGGTGTTTCATTCCATATAGTGTGGGATAACTTTGCCCATCCCTTACGTGGAAATAAGTCTAATGCTGGTATCCCTGAACGGAAATTAATGATATTACTGTCTTTGTTTCTTTCTTCGCACCAAGATAAAGAATCAATTAGAGTTGATTTTTTACGTTGTTCTAAATATGTCCCTTCTGCAATGAATGTCCCGGCTCCTTGCTGAGTGACCAAAAAACCTTCGGAAAATAATTGATCATAAGCTTCTAAAATTACGTTCCTAGACACCCCTAACTCAGAAGATAATTCCCGTGTTGATGGTAGTTTTTCTCCGGATTGCAGCTCCCCGTTTAATATTCGTTCACGTATTTGGTGATAAACCTGTCGAATTAAACTTATATCTAACGATCGATCAATAGGTATCCAAAGCATATAAATGCTCCCTTCAGCAAAATTGGTACCATAAAAGTTTGGGTGAAATGGTACTAATACAAACCATTTTAGCATGCTATAGTTGGATCAAATAGTTCTAAAGGGGATGAAAATGTGATGAATAAACCAGAATTCCAAGTAGCTCAGGCATTTAAATCGATTGCACGAAATGAACATATAAAATCCTATGTACAACAATCTACTGAACTCTATGCGTTATTATTACAAGCTGCGAAACGCTTTGTCACCGGAGAAACGAGACATGAGGGGATTGGGACGGCAAAGGAACTAATTACAAAAGGTTATCATACTTCACTAGAATACATAGGGGAAAATACTCTAGATATAGAGGAATGTTATAAAGCTAAAAATGAGTTTTTGAATCTTATTGGGGACATGGGTGCTCTATCTATGAAACAAACAGTATCACTCGATTTATCGCATATTGGGTTATCTATAGATCCAGAAATATCTTATATTCATTTAATGGAGTTGGCAGAGAAGGCGAAAGTACATGGAACTACCCTTATGATAAGTATGGAAGAATCATCTAAAGCAGCGGACATTCTTTCCATTTATAAAAAGGTAACTGAGCAATATCATAATGTAGGGATAACAATACAGGCACATTTATATCGCTCAAACAATGATATTCAAGAACTCCTTCATTATCCAGGGAAAATAAGAGTTGTAAAAGGTGCCTATCAAGAAGTTCCGGATATTGCTATGCCTAGGTCAACTGATTTAAATCAACAGTATCTTCAAATTGTAGAACAACTAGTTGAACACAATCATCCTGTATCTATAGCTACACATGATGAAATTCTTATTACAGAGATGGAGCAACGTCAATATTTTAGTCAAACTAATGTAGAAATAGAAATGCTATATGGAATTCGTCCGGATATGTTAAGTAATTTGAAAAACAAAGGACATAACGCTAGAGTATATTTGACTTATGGGAAAGAGTGGTACTTGTATCTATGTCACCGGATAGCTGAACATCCAGAAAATTTATATCGTGCAGTGACAGATATGATACATTCACCTTCAGCAGAGCAGAGTAGGGAATATTGAATAGACATTTAATACTAAGTGTAAAAATGATTTTGGCTGTGGCCTAAAAATAAGAGCCGGATTTTTCTTAGAGTAGAAATTCCGGCTCATTTTATATTGAAGTTTTTCAATGTATATTTGCGTTACATACTGAAAGGACTACTATAGATGTTAAGAAGATTATGATTTATAATTGTACAGCCGTAGTATACCTTGTTGCAGAATTTTGTTTTTATTGTTGCGTATTCTTAGAGTTGTAGGTAGAAATAAAAGAATTTATGACTCTATATGTATTTCAAAAGGGAAGAGATATAAAATATATACTAAAAACAATAAAACTAAATGCTTTGTTAGTGGAACGATTCGTTCTTCTAGCGGCAAACGTAAATATAGGTATAGGATAAACATCTTTTAATGTTATAAAAACTGAAGTAATGAAAAGAACAAATGTTCTCTTCGTGCGTGTTTGGTACACTTGATCAATTGAGGTGCGTATTTTTAATCCAGTATATGTGTTTAAAAAGAAATGCTATTAATCTATTCGGACCTTGAGCATATCTTAAATGTTTATTAAGAGGATATGGCTGTATGGAAATGGATGATGCTAAAGATGAAAGAGATATAAGGTTGATATTTCAGTGACATAAGGATAGTTAGTAAATATATTAGTATGTTTCTGTATATTTACGAGTAAACAGATAAGCAACCATTACTTCATATAAGGGGAACTCAGGACTCTATAACTAGAGTAGTATATGAGTTTATTATGAATTTCTGTATCGTTGTCTGTTATAAGAATGCGTATATCTTCAATCGTTTCTAATAGAGTGCGTGATAAACAAAGAAGTATTAGGGAGTGTAATAACTTTTTAATTACATATTAGTATCTATTAAAGTCGGGTTGTTAGTTTTGTTGGGTAAAAAATTCTGTGCGAATTAAGTCTAGGGTTTAAGTTAACTTGAAAGAATAGATTAAAGAGAAGCAGAAGGGGGATTCCAGTAATGGATCCTTGTAGCGGCGTATCTAGCTAAAAGAGCATAAAAATATTAAATTGAATATCTTTATAAAAAGGTATTGACGATTAGTATATAGAGGTGTAATATAAGAAAAGTCGCCGATGCAATAACGCAGAAGACGACAAACGAAATAAAAAACTTAGTTGACATTAACTAACGAAGATGTTAACATAAGGAAGTCGCAAATGGGCGACCAAGTAGTTCTTTGAAAACTGAACGAAACAAACAACGTGAAACGTCAATTTTTATTTTTAGATGCTAGACAAACTAACTTTATTGGAGAGTTTGATCCTGGCTCAGGATGAACGCTGGCGGCGTGCCTAATACATGCAAGTCGAGCGGATGGATTGAGAGCTTGCTCTCAAGAAGTTAGCGGCGGACGGGTGAGTAACACGTGGGTAACCTGCCCATAAGACTGGGATAACTCCGGGAAACCGGGGCT
>NZ_JBQENW010000072.1:0-4047 GCF_052044835.1 Bacillus sp. 22475
AGAACCGGCGCACAGGTGCTGCATGGCTGTCGTCAGCTCGTGTCGTGAGATGTTGGGTTAAGTCCCGCAACGAGCGCAACCCTTGTCCTTAGTTGCTACGCAAGAGCACTCTAAGGAGACTGCCGGTGACAAACCGGAGGAAGGTGGGGATGACGTCAAGTCCTCATGGCCCTTATGGGTAGGGCTTCACACGTCATACAATGGTCGGAACAGAGGGTTGCCAACCCGCGAGGGGGAGCTAATCCCAGAAAACCGATCGTAGTCCGGATTGCACTCTGCAACTCGAGTGCATGAAGCTGGAATCGCTAGTAATCGCGGATCAGCATGCCGCGGTGAATACGTTCCCGGGTCTTGTACACACCGCCCGTCACACCATGGGAGTGGGTTTTACCAGAAGTGGCTAGTCTAACCGCAAGGAGGACGGTCACCACGGTAGGATTCATGACTGGGGTGAAGTCGTAACAAGGTAGCCGTATCGGAAGGTGCGGCTGGATCACCTCCTTTCCAGAGCTTCTCGCACAAGTTGAGCGCTCACGCTTATCGGCTGTAAATTAAAGACAGACTCAGGGGTCTGTAGCTCAGTCGGTTAGAGCACCGTCTTGATAAGGCGGGGGTCGTTGGTTCGAATCCAACCAGACCCACCAATGTCTTGTCTGGCGGTAGGTACCTGAGGAAATCTGTACTCNATGGGGGCATAGCTCAGCTGGGAGAGCACCTGCTTTGCAAGCAGGGGGTCGTCGGTTCGATCCCGTCTGCCTCCACCAATCTTCAATGACAAGCGTTCGACGTGGTCGAGTTTTTGTCATTGGCGATTGAGCCAGTCAGAGGATATCAACAGATATCGGCTGTCGTTCTTTAACAATCTGGAAGAAGCAAGTAATTTGGATAGCGGAAGCGTCTTGAGATGGACGTGAAAACTATCCGGGTTGTGATTGTATCGATGTATCTCAAGATGATTCGAACTTCATTGTTCGGCTCAATTGGAATACGGCACAACGCGAGAACTCAACCTGTAGCGACTGTCGTCCCCCATGCGGGGATGGGCCCCTCGTAAGCGCTAAAGCGCTAACGATGGCCGACATGAGACAGACTCGTTATAGGGTCAAGCGAACAAGTGCATGTGGTGGATGCCTTGGCGATCACAGGCGATGAAGGACGCGGTAGCCTGCGAAAAGCTACGGGGAGCTGGCAAACGAGCTTTGATCCGTAGATGTCCGAATGGGGAAACCCACTCCTTTTGGAGTATCCATGGCTGAATACATAGGCCATGTGAAGCGAACGCGGTGAACTGAAACATCTAAGTAACCGCAGGAAAAGAAATCAACCGAGATTCCCAAAGTAGTGGCGAGCGAAATGGGATGAGCCTTGCACTCTTTATTTGTATTGTTAGCCGAACGCTCTGGAAAGTGCGGCCATAGCAGGTGATAGCCCTGTAGGCGAAAACAGTATGAAAGAACTAGGTGTGCGACAAGTAGGGCGGGACACGTGAAATCCTGTCTGAAGATGGGGGGACCATCCTCCAAGGCTAAATACTCGTGATCGACCGATAGTGAACCAGTACCGTGAGGGAAAGGCGAAAAGAACCCCGGGAGGGGAGTGAAATAGATCCTGAAACCGCATGCATACAAACAGTCGGAGCCTCGCAAGGGGTGACGGCGTACCTTTTGTATAATGGGTCAGCGACTTACGTTCAGTAGCAAGCTTAACCGTATAGGGCAGGCGTAGCGAAAGCGAGTCCGAATAGGGCGTTCAGTTGCTGGGCGTAGACCCGAAACCAAGTGATCTATCCATGGCCAGGATGAAGGTGCGGTAACACGTACTGGAGGTCCGAACCCACTAACGTTGAAAAGTTAGGGGATGAGCTGTGGATAGGGGTGAAAGGCTAAACAAACTTGGAAATAGCTGGTTCTCTCCGAAAACTATTTAGGTAGTGCCTCGTGTCTCACCTTCGGGGGTAGAGCACTGTCATGGTTGGGGGGTCTATTGCAGATTACCCCGCCATAGCAAACTCCGAATACCGAAGAGTGCAATCACGGGAGACAGACATCGGGTGCTAACGTCCGGTGTCAAGAGGGAAACAACCCAGACCGCCAGCTAAGGTCCCCAAATATAGCTAAGTGGGAAACGAAGTGGGAAGGCTAAAACAGTCAGGAGGTTGGCTTAGAAGCAGCCACCCTTTAAAGAAAGCGTAATAGCTCACTGATCGAGTCGTCCTGCGCGGAAGATGTAACGGGGCTAAGCTATATACCGAAGCTGCGGATGCGAGCTTTGCTCGCATGGTAGGAGAGCGTTCCGTAAGCCTGCGAAGGTGCGTTGAAAAGCGTGCTGGAGGTATCGGAAGTGCGAATGCTGACATGAGTAGCGATAAAGGGGGTGAAAGGCCCCCTCGCCGTAAGCCCAAGGTTTCCTACGCAACGTTCATCGGCGTAGGGTGAGTCGGCCCCTAAGGCGAGGCAGAAATGCGTAGCTGATGGGAAGCAGGTCAATATTCCTGCACCATTGTTAGATGCGATGGGGGGACGGATCGCGGAAGGTTGTCCGGGTGTTGGAAGTCCCGGTCGCTGCATTGGAGAAGGCGCTTAGGCAAATCCGGGCGCGGGATTCAAGGGTGTGGCGCGAGCTCCTTCGGGAGCGAAGCAATTGGAAGTGGTTCCAAGAAAAGCCTCTAAGCTTCAGTCTAACGATGACCGTACCGCAAACCGACACAGGTGGGCGAGATGAGTATTCTAAGGCGCTTGAGAGAACTCGGGAGAAGGAACTCGGCAAATTGGTACCGTAACTTCGGGATAAGGTACGCCCTTGTAGCTTGATGCGCCTGCGCGCAGAGGGTGAAGGGGTTGCAATAAACTGGTGGCTGCGACTGTTTAATAAAAACACAGCACTCTGCAAACACGAAAGTGGACGTATAGGGTGTGACGCCTGCCCGGTGCCGGAAGATTAAATGATGGGGTGCAAGCTCTTGATTGAAGTCCCGGTAAACGGCGGCCGTAACTATAACGGTCCTAAGGTAGCGAAATTCCTTGTCGGGTAAGTTCCGACCTGCACGAATGGCGTAACGATGGCCACACTGTCTCCTCCCGAGACTCAGCGAAGTTGAAGTGTTTGTGATGATGCAATCTACCCGCGGCTAGACGGAAAGACCCCATGAACCTTTACTGTAGCTTTGCATTGGACTTTGAACCGATCTGTGTAGGATAGGTGGGAGGCTATGAAACCGGAACGCTAGTTTCGGTGGAGCCGTCCTTGAAATACCACCCTGGTTTGTTTGAGGTTCTAACCTTGGCCCGTGATCCGGGTCGGGGACAGTGCATGGTAGGCAGTTTGACTGGGGCGGTCTCCTCCCAAAGCGTAACGGAGGAGTACGAAGGTACGCTAGGTACGGTCGGAAATCGTGCTGATAGTGCAATGGCATAAGCGTGCTTAACTGCGAGACCGACAAGTCGAGCAGGTGCGAAAGCAGGTCATAGTGATCCGGTGGTTCTGTATGGAAGGGCCATCGCTCAACGGATAAAAGGTACTCTGGGGATAACAGGCTGATACCGCCCAAGAGTTCATATCGACGGCGGTGTTTGGCACCTCGATGTCGGCTCATCTCATCCTGGGGCTGTAGCCGGTCCCAAGGGTATGGCTGTTCGCCATTTAAAGAGGTACGTGAGCTGGGTTTAAAACGTCGTGAGACAGTTTGGTCCCTATCTGCCGTGGGCGTTGGATATTTGAAGGGGGCTGCTCCTAGTACGAGAGGACCGGAGTGGACGAACCTCTGGTGTACCGGTTGTCACGCCAGTGGCATCGCCGGGTAGCTATGTTCGGAAGAGATAACCGCTGAAAGCATCTAAGCGGGAAACTCGCCTTAAGATGAGATATCCCTGGGGACTAGATCCCCTTGAAGGGTCGTTCGAGACCAGGACGTTGATAGGTCAGGTGTGTAAGCGCAGTAATGCGTTCAGCTAACTGATACTAATTGCCCGTAAGGCTTGATCCTATAACAAGTCTGCCTTGTAGATCGGCGCGGTGCGCAAGCACTGAGCAAGATCCAGGCGACAAGTT
>NZ_JBQENW010000073.1:0-4041 GCF_052044835.1 Bacillus sp. 22475
TACTATCCACTTCTTTTAGCCAAACAAGCTCTTTCTTCATGGCAGGTAGTTTGGCAGAGCATGTACCATAGGTCAAGCCTTTTCCTGTCTCTTTGTATGCTTGATCCCATAAGGATAGGAAATGATTGAATACAAAGCGAGAACATCCAATCGTTTTGTTGATTAGAATTGCTTGTGCCTGATTTGGATAGATACGAAACTTATAGGCTTTATTCATCATTATTTGATTCACCTCCATTTCGGTATATGACTATTATACACCAAACGTATATTCGATAGGTAGTGGAGTAACACTTTCTATATGTCGAACAATTAAGATGGCTTCCTGCCATCCCTTGTTCGAACCCAATTCATCTCCCACCTACTCACTGAACTGTGACCCTTCACGCTCCTTGAGGAAGGAGTCTTCTTGGCTAAAATGATAAAAATACCAACAATACCTGCGATTAATGCGAATTTAGAGAATTCAGATGGATATGTGAAGGCAACTACTGCCAAACAAGCAATAATCAATGTTAGTCTATAAAACAGTATTCCTTTAGACATTTCCATTTGAGGAATCACACCCTTCTTTTTATATTTGACTAGCAGCGCAACCAATTGCGTAACCAGCTAGACATCCAAGACAACCACCACATGCACCTTCGCAAGCCCATTTAGCCCATTGAGGCATAGTTTTCCAGTTGTTTTTAATACAACGTTGAACATCTTCCCAGTAACCTGCTTTTGCATTGTTTTCTTTTAAGATTGATTCACTTTTTCCATCAGTGAATAATTTCATCTGATTAAGTTTTCCATCTTTTGAATTTAGGTCTAAAGCCCCTACATTTTCACCATTTCCATAATAGAACAAAAAATTAAAATTTTTAATATTTTTATAATGATTGTAATATGTTGTTAACTTAGAGAGCTTTGATACATTCCATTTTTCATTTATTTAAAAATCAGATTATAAAAAAACACCTTCAAGAATGAAGGTGTTTTTTTCTTATAAGTCAGCGTGTGTTTGTAATAAATAATCTGGTCTTGCTGGTGCACCTCCACCGTCTCCTATATTTACAGCTTGATTTTTAAAAGAGTCGTTTAACCCTAACGATAGGATACTAATTAAAGATATTCCAAGTATAGTTAGATAGATTTTTTTCATTATTTTAACGCTCCTTTTTCTAATTCATTTTTTTGAGCTGTATTGCTCATGTAAAAATATTGACTTGCTTTGTTATGGTTATTTTCTTCATAAAACTTTAGAGCTAAGATATCAGCATATTCTTTTACGCATTCCCATAGTTTTTCTTGTTTGAAATAAGTAATACCTTCTGAAATAAATATTTCTAAAGTTAATGTAGGGACATTGTTGTTGAGGGCTTTTAAAATTTTAAAACGATGTTGGAATTCTTGATTGTTAAAATCGTTACTAAGTTTTAATCCTTTTTGAATTAGTTGATCGCTGTAATTATGGTCATTTATCTTATAGTATTCATATGCTTCTACGAAAAATGCTTTGAAATGGTTTGGATTGTTCTTTGTTACTTCAGATACATGACGAATCGCGAGTTTAGATAAATTTTGTTTTGAATATAACCAAGCTAAATTATGTCTTACCATAAGGATAGAATTTTTATGGTTATTTTTTTGGAATGTGTCTAGTGCCTTATTAAATGACTCCTCAGCTAATTCGAAATGTTTTAAATCAATACAACACAGACCTATAAAATTGTCACATAGTGCTACATTTATTTCATAATCTTCATGTTTTAAAAATTCTTCTTTAGCTAATTTTATATAATCAAGAGCTATTACTTGTTTATAGATTTGATAATAAAAATATCCCATTCGATAATTAAATTCAGCATGTTCTATTGGATCAGGAATGTGTATTAATAGTTCTTTTGCTTTTTCATAGTGTTCACTTGCTTCAGTGTAATTGGATGTTAAAGTACAATGAAATGCTTTAAAGAAGTGATAATAATAAGCCAGGAAGTCATCTGCTGGAGTTGTGAAATTATCCATTTCATCAAAACTGCTTTCGTTAATACTTATCCAATCTGTTAATGCTTTGTATCTAAAATCTAATAAAGAATAATATAAGATTAAGTTTTGATTTTCTTTGACATTGTTAATTTCATTGTCTATATACTCTTTTAATTGTTTTGCTTTAACTAATTGTTGTTTTAACATGGATTGATACCAGTCGTTTAATAATTTTGTTATTTGTTCATTTTCTAATTGAACATTCATAGAATCTTCCCCTTTTCCAAAATTATCTATATCTAATGTAAAACCATGGTATCATGGCATTACGTTAGATTAACCTTTAAATAAGTTGATATATATAAATTTCAATATTCTGTGTATTTTACCTTTAATTTTATTACGATCCTTATTTAGTATGGTTTTAGCAAAAGAAATACTAATAAATCCAGGGCACATTTATGGACAGTATGAAGGATATTACATACGTTTATCATACACCTATGCTTCAATTATATATTTATAAAATTAAATATAATAATTAAAAGAAATTATCCATCCACTTTAATGTGAGGTCATTGCCATCAAGTTAAGAAATTCATTATCCTAAAAACGAAAAAAATGAATTCTCATAAATTGGTGTAGAGAGATAAAAATTTTCTTTTTGTGGGTATTTCAAAATTTTAGCTTGATGGACATGTGTCACGCCCCTATTACTGATTGTTGTTAGAACTGCTGCTCCCACAAGAAGAATATCTGAAAAAATTATTTTAAAACAAAACCTCTTTATAAAAGAACGCGCGTTCGTATATAATAAGAACAAACATTCTTTTTATTTAGGGAGGAATAACAGTTTATGACTATTGTATCTTACCGAATAGAATCATCTTATGTGTTGATTTACGTAGCTTTTACCCGTCTATAAGTTGCATCAAAATGGGGTTAGATCCTATGTATACAAAATTGGCAGTAGTCGGTAATGTAAATAGAAACGGTTCAATCGTATTAGCTGCCACTCCCCCATTAAAAGAATTGGGAGTAAAGAAGATGGCGAGATTATACGAGATCCCTCGCAGAAAAGACATTCTAGTTGTAAATCCCATTATGGCTACTTACATTAAATGCTCCAATTACATAACAAAACTAGCTTTACAGTACATTCCCATTAAAGATTTTCACCAATATTCTATCGACGAGTTTTTCATGGATATTACGGATAGTATTCATTTATTTGCTAACAATCCCTATGAATTTGCGTTGACATTTAAACGTGAAATATATGCAAAAACACGGATCGAATGCACAATAGGAATTGGCCCTAACCCTTTAATGAGCAAAATAGCTTTAGATATAGATGTAAAATAAAATAAATTTACGTAAACATGTTTAAATCATTATAAAGGAGCATAAAAGAATGCAAGAGGTTCAAATAAGAAAGAATGCAGTAGGAGCAATTATTCATAATGATATTAAAAACTATCCCTATGTGAACTACCCGCCACTTAACGTCCTAATGGACTTTTTGAAGTGGGGGCTTCTCGGTTAGTCGTTACTTTTGGTAGCTAACGAATTCGTCCTAAGACAGCCGAGCTAACTCCCTTGTTCCAAGGGTTATTTTATTGCTATCTATGCTAACGCCAATAGGTGTATTGCTTCATTTTTGATATTGATAGCTGCGTTATAATCTCTATCGAGATTTACACCGCATATACAAGAATAGACTCGCTCAGACAATGACATATTTTTCACATTTCCACAACTGCTACATGTTTTTGTGGAAGGAAACCATTTGTCTATTTTCACAAGTTGTTTGCCTTGTTCATGTAGTTTATAAGCTAAAAAAGAAGTGAACATACCCCAACCATTGTCAGCGACACTTTTTCCAAAATGAAGTGCTTGCGACATTCCTTTCATATTTAGATCTTCAATAGCTACAACATCAAAATGAGTAGCTAACTCTTTAGACTTATGATGAAGGAAGTTCTTACGTTGGTTTGCTACTTTTTCATGCAGCTTAGCTACACGGATACGTTGTTTATTCCAACGCCCTGAACCTTTTGTACGTCTTGA
>NZ_JBQENW010000074.1:0-3941 GCF_052044835.1 Bacillus sp. 22475
AAGTGCTTCGACTGACCCTTCAGCTAAAGGTTGTTTTAATTGTTTATTTGAATCTTTTTTCATGGATGGACGCCCCTTTTTCTTAGATTGAAGGGCATCAATTCCTTGTGTTTCGAGCTGTTTTTTCCAAACAGAAATCGTTGAAGGGGCAGGAATATTAAAGATAGCTGCTGTCTCAAATAAGGACATACCGTTTTCAATCATAAAGTTTAGTATGTCTAGTTTAAATTGTTGTGTGTAATTTGTACATCGTTTTAGAAAAGCTTCCAGACCATTCTGTTTATATTGGTTTACCCAATTCAAAATGATTGTGTCACTTATACCGAGCGATCTACCCATTTCTCGATAACTTTCATTTCCGTTCAAATAACGTAGAACGATTTGTATTTTTTCATCAGCTGTAAATTTAGCCATAGAAAAACTGCACCTCCAATTGTTAGACTGTGTCTAACAATTGGGGTGCAGTTCAAAACTCGCTCTTTTTTGTTATGTACAATAATTCATTACTATTCTAATTCAATTGAAACATTTTTTTGTGGTACAAATGTAGAAATTGCATGTTTATAAATAAGCTGTTGCTTACCTTCTGTTTCCAGCAGGACTGTAAAATTATCAAATCCTTTAATTAGTCCACGAAGCTGGAAACCATTTAATAAGTACAGCGTAACAAACGTATTTTCTTTACGGAGTTGATTTAAAAACTGATCTTGAATATTGATTGATTGCTTCATGTCGAATCCTCCTCTTTTTCTCTACTTACTATTATTCGACTTTACTTGTAACTTTCCTTCTATGTATCGTAAAATTTCTGACGTTTTTTCACCGTTTGTAACATCAAACCACGTGACATCCATTTTATTACGGAACCACGTTAATTGACGCTTTGCATAACGACGCGAATTCGTCTTTAATTGTGATACCGCATCTTCTAAAGAGACTCGATTCTCAAAATAATCATAGATTTCTTTATATCCAATCGCTTGAATAGATTGACAATCTCGTATCCCTCTATTATACAGCCCTTCTACTTCCTCTAATAGGCCTTGTTCCATTATCAAATCCACTCGTAAGTTAATGCGATCGTATAGCATTTCTCGATCCATTGTCAAGCCAATTAATGAAACATCATAGAGTAACTCTTTTTCTTGTTTCTCAATTTGTTCACTCATTTTTTCACCCGACGTGTGGAAAATTTCTAACGCCCGAATGACACGTCGTACATTATTTGCATGAATACGTTCCGCACTTTCTGGATCTACTTCTTGCAATTTTTTATGTACATATTCCACACCGCGTTCTAAAGCTAACGTTTCCATTTGCTCTCGGTATATCACATCACCAGCATCATCTGTAAACTGATAATCGAATAAAACAGATTGTATATAAAGACCGGTCCCACCAACTATAATTGGTAATTTACCACGTTCTGTAATTTCTCGAATATGCTTGCGAACACGTTCTTGAAATTCCGCGACAGAAAATGAATCTTCCGGATTTTTTATATCGATCATATAATGTGGAATTCCGTCCATCTCTGCTTTTGTTACCTTTGCAGTTCCAATATCCATCGTTCGATAGATCTGCATGGAATCACCACTAATAATTTCACCGTTCAACGCTTTGGCAAGATCGATACTTAACTTCGTCTTTCCAACAGCAGTTGGTCCAATGATGACAGCAACTTTTTCACGTTGCACTTCTCCCATATCATTCAACTCTCTTTATGTAATATACTCCATCTATTGATTATACCCAATCTTACCAATTTTAACGGCATGATTGCAAGTTCTTTCATTTCGGTACATGAAATTATGCAGAAAAAAGAACATAGTTTGTCCAATTCTGCATATACATGATAAAAATAGTTTCGAGAGGATGAGTTAACTATGAAACAATCCACCATCAATTTTTCATCTTTGACAAAAGACCTCATTTTAGCTACTTCTATAAAAGAACAAAATTGTTCACAAGAGGAATTATACTTCGCCCTAAATTGTTTACTACGGGCTTTTCATTCTACCCTCCATGAAACAACATTACATCCAGAAAATAAAAATACAGAATATATACAAACGCAATTTTGCAGTGCATATAAAATTATTACAGGTAAAACTATTTATCCATTTCAATAATCCATAAAAAGCGGCTGCTTACATAATTTCAAGCAACCGCTTTTTATATTAATATCGATAACCTATTGTATAACTTTCACTTTTACAGATTTGCGCCCCCAGCTATTAGCACTACCATCTGAACCGACTAATACATCAATACGATTTCCTTTAATCGCACCACCAGTGTCTCCAGCAATCGCTTCTCCATATCCTTCTACCCATACTTTTGATCCCAGCGGAATTACTTTCGGATCAACAGCAATTACTTTCATATTTGGATTTGCTGTTAAATCATGCCCCATTGCAGTTAATACACGACCACCATACGAACCATTCTCACTCGGATCTGCTGTATATGCCGTCGCTTCTACTGTAATTTCACGACCACCAGTAGGCGCACTTGTTTCAGTAGATTTTGCAACTGGTTTTTCAGCCGGTTTTTCTTTTACCACAGGTTTACTTGATTCTACATTCTTAATAGAATCGTTACTCTTAACAGACTCTTTATTCTTAACTACTGTATTATTTTTAACCGGCGTATTTGTTCTAGCTGGCGCTTCTTCTTGAGCTACAACCTCTTTCTTTTCGATTACAGGTGCTGTTCCTGTTAAAAATGGCACGTGAACATATCCAACTTTTCCATTGTAGTCGAATTGTAACCATTCATTTTGAACTTGATTCGTCGTTTCAATCACATCATTTTTATTAAGTTTACCTAAAATTTCAGAATCAGTATTCGCTCCAGCACGAACATTTAATACGCCCGCCGTTACATAATATGTGCTCTTTGTAAAATCGGCACTTACAAACGCTTCCTTACCGTTCAACTTAATTTTTGTCCATCCATTTTCTGTATTTATAACATCTAGTGTATTCCCACTTAACACTTTACCTACAAGCTTTGACTCTACATTTGGGTTTTCTCTAACATTTAATACGTCTGTTGTTACAATTGTTTCTGCTTTAGCAGAACCCGCAAAAATCCCAAGACCAAAAACTGCTGCTGTTGCTATACCTAATAATTTTTTCATGAATAGCCTCCATTTGCTTTGTTTTCGTATTTTCATTATAGCAACAGATTTTTAGAATTTTTAGAAATCACACAATTACAAAGCATTCGTAATATACGATTAACGAGTTGTAACATAAATTTCCATATTAATAAAATGTATTTCTAATACAATCTCCAGTGGTTTTCATATATTTTTCATATACGAGCACAAGAACTTTTTTCCAGAAAAAATTACAGTGTTACTTTTTTGTTACAAAAAATTCACAATTCGTTACATCTTTTACCAAAAAACATCAATATTCAATTGTTAACCTATTTTTTTGTAATAAAAAGAGAGCAGCTACTATGAACTGCACCCCAATTGTTAGACACAGTCTAACAATTGGAGGTGCAGTTTTTCTATGGCTAAATTTACAGCTGATGAAAAAATACAAATCGTTCTACGTTATTTGAACGGAAATGAAAGTTATCGAGAAATGGGTAGATCGCTCGGTATAAGTGACACAATCATTTTGAATTGGGTAAACCAATATAAACAGAATGGTCTGGAAGCTTTTCTAAAACGATGTACAAATTACACACAACAATTTAAACTAGACATACTAAACTTTATGATTGAAAACGGTATGTCCTTATTTGAGACAGCAGCTATCTTTAATATTCCTGCCCCTTCAACGATTTCTGTTTGGAAAAAACAGCTCGAAACACAAGGAATTGATGCCCTTCAATCTAAGAAAAAGGGGCGTCCATCCATGAAAAAAGATTCAAATAAACAATTAAAACAACCTTTAGCTGAAGGGTCAGTCGAAGCACTT
>NZ_JBQENW010000075.1:0-3672 GCF_052044835.1 Bacillus sp. 22475
TCAGCTGGAAATCATGCACAAGGTGTTGCATTATCTTCTCATTTACTCAAAATTAAAAGCAAAATTGTGATGCCGACCTCTGCACCGCAAGCTAAAGTGGATGCGACGAGAGGATATGGTTCGGAAGTTATTTTATACGGTGATACATTTGATGATGCAAAAGCAAAATGTGAAGAGATTATAAAAGAAACAGGCGAAACATACCTACATCCATATGATGATGTAGAAGTAATGGCTGGCCAAGGGACAATTGGCTTAGACATTCTAGATGATATGTGGGATGTTGATACTGTTATTGTACCTATTGGTGGAGGAGGAATTATTTCAGGGATTGCTGTAGCACTGAAATCATTTAATCCTTCCATTAATATTATTGGGGTTCAAGCAGATAATGTTCATGGAATGAAAGCTTCTTATGATGCGGGGAGAATTTTAGAACACTATGAAGCACCAACAATAGCGGATGGTTGTGCGGTAAAAATACCAGGGAATTTAACTTTTGAAATTGTAAAAGACCTAGTAGATGATATTGTAACTGTATCGGAAGAAGAATTAGAAGTAGCAATGAAAGACTTACTGCAACGCGGAAAAGCTGTCGTAGAAGGTGCGGGAGCATTAGCCACAGCCGCTCTTCTTGCAGGCAAAGTTGATAAATATGTACAGGGTAAAAAAGTAGTAGCGGTTATTTCAGGCGGCAATGTGGATTTAAAACGTATTTCAACTGTATGTGAGCATTTTTTTGTTGCCAATGAGGTAAAATAACGATTCAATAATCTTATAAAATAAAATTATTTTACTTAAGGGGAGCTAGGAGACGATATCTTAGCTCCTTTTTAAATAAAAGGAGGCGTGTGTGATGGCCAACTTATTTAGGAAAAAATCAGTAAAGAAATTGTTAGAAGATAGTAAAAGTAAGACTTTGACAAAAACGTTGGGCGCATTTGACCTTACCATGCTAGGGATAGGTGCAATAATTGGTACAGGAGTACTTGTATTAACTGGATTAGTAGCCGCAAGAGATGCGGGTCCAGCAGTTATTTTTTCATTTATGATTGCCGCAATTGTTTGTGGGTTTGCAGCCCTATGTTATGCGGAAATCGCATCTGCTCTTCCAGTCTCGGGTAGTGTATACACCTATTCATATGCGACGATTGGTGAGTTTGTAGCCCACTTAATGGGATGGACTTTATTGTCTGTATATATAGTTACAACTGCCGCAGTAGCGGGTGGATGGACAGGCTATTTTCATAACTTAGTAAACGGATTTGGGATTGAGATACCAAAATCACTTTTAACAATTCCAACACAAGGTGGAATCGTTAACTTACCAGCAGTAATCATTACTTTGTTATTAACTTGGTTATTATCAAAAGGCACGAAAGAAAGTAAGCGAGTGAATAACGCAATGGTATTAATAAAAATTGGTATTGTTTTTTTATTCATTTCAGTTGGTATATTTTACGTAAAACCAGAAAACTGGATCCCGTTTGCACCTTATGGTATAAGCGGAATCTTTGCCGGAGGAGCTGCAGTATTTTTTGCCTTTTTAGGATTTGATGCGTTAGCAACGTCTGCTGAAGAAGTAAAAAATCCACAACGTGATTTACCGATTGGTATTATTGCTTCGCTAGTTATTTGTACAATTATTTATGTTATAGTTTGCCTTGTTATGACTGGTATGGTTTCTTATAAGGAATTAGATGTACCAGAAGCAATGGCCTACGTATTAGAAGTTGTAGGACAAGATAAAGTAGCGGGTATAATTGCAGTTGGAGCTGTAATTGGTATTATGGCTGTAATTTTCGCTTACATTTATGCAACAACACGTGTATTCTTTGCGATGAGTCGTGACGGTTTATTACCAAAATCGTTTGCGAAAATTAATAAGAAGACAGAAGCACCAGTATTCTCAACTTGGTTAACAGGTATTGGTAGTGCTTTAATTGCTGGATTTATCGATTTAAAAGAATTATCGAATTTAGCGAATATTGGAGCGTTATTAACATTTGCGATGGTTGGTGTGTCAGTTATTATTCTTCGTAAAACACATCCAAATTTAAAACGTGGTTTCATGGTACCACTGGTACCAATCTTACCGATTATTTCAATAACATGTTGCTTATTCTTAATGGTAAATCTACCTTTAAAAACTTGGGTTTATTTCGGTATTTGGTTATTTATAGGGATAATAGTATATTTTATGTATTCTAAAAGACATAGTCAATTAAACAAACTATAAATGAGATATATCAGAGACAAAGGTTATCACAACCTACATGTTTGAGCAAGTAGGATTCTTCTCTTTTGGGATGTGCCTTTTCTTTTTATAAAAAATTCAATCAAAAAAACTTGAGAGTTTATGTTATACGTAAAAAAAAACGAATCTATTTTTAAAATAGATTCGTTTTTTTATCTCCTAATAACTTAAAAACTTAAACTGAAATAGAAAAAATGAATGAAGTATTTGGATGATAGTAAATGTCTGAGTGATTTCAATGTACACATGAAGAATCAGTTTGTATTTATTTCCTTGATAGAATTTTACATAATATTAATTTTTTGTGAATTATTAATCTGAAAATAATTTGATTTAAAGTATTATTCACACAAAATGACTACCTTTATGTAATTTATTTGATTTATAAGATAGTTAGGAATACTTAATCAAAACATAAAAGCTCATTATTGATTGATATTTTATAAAGTTGTATTAATATGTGTCATAAAATAACATCTAAATATAATTATAAACAGAACGAGGGGAGGGCTATGTGAAAAGTAATAAATACAAGTTCATGAACTGCTTTTGCACGTAAGCGCATGCTAAAGAAACGAAAACTATTAAATTTATTAAGGAAATGAGAGGGAGATAATATGGGGAATAAATCAAAGCATAAAACTAAAAGAATACTTGTAGCTACTGCAACATTAACTATAATTGCTTCTGGAATGGCTTCTTCATCAGATGTCTTTGCAGAGGAAACGCAGCAGCAAAAAAATGTATCAACATCACTGCAAAGTGAAAAGTCAGTCAAATCTGAAAATAGAACATTTACAGTCCCAGGAAAAGGGGATGTTGAGGTACTGAAACAACAGGAAAGAAAAAATATGGCATTTAGTCCATATGAACCAACTGGTTTATATGCAAAGCCAAATGAGCAAATAACGATTAATGTAGAAGGTAATCAAGATATTCAAGCATACATTGGAACGTATTCGTATGATGCTTCTTGGAGAGAAGATTCTAAGATAAAATCATTTACATTAAAACCTGGTGTAAACACAATCCAATCTCCAAATGGGGGGCTGATTTATTTTTATAATAAACAGCAAGGAGGTAGCATTCGAACAACAATTACAACAGGTGGAACGACTACGCCTTTCTTTGAACTAGGAAAGCATACAAAACAAGATTTAATAAACATGCTGGACCAATATCCTAATGCACATGCAGTGGAGTTAAAAGGCGAACGTGTATTAATTACGGCCAGCCCTGCACGTGTTAAGAAATATTTGTTGGGTTCTAATACAGATCCTGTACAACTCTTAAAAAAGATGGATGAAGCTACTCGAATTCAAGACAAAGTAGCTGGATTATCTGAAGAACAAGTAGATAAACATTATGTTCATTACGTAGAAGAAAATCATTCTCCTGATTATTATATGTATGCA
>NZ_JBQENW010000076.1:0-3618 GCF_052044835.1 Bacillus sp. 22475
TCTTCTTTATTTTTAAAGTTTAATTGAAAAATTTCTTCTTGTTATTTTTGATGTAGTTAACGACAATTACAAAGTAAATAACAGCTATGAGATTAATTATGGTTAATGTTAGACCTGATGGACTAGACCACGGAAGTACAAAAAGCCAAAATACTACTAAAATTGAACTTAATACATATAACCATTTGAATGGATCTGTCATTCTTAATTCCCCCAATTTTCCTTCTTTGATGATTTTATCTTTCAAGCAATCATCTCCTTTAATTAATTCATCAATGCTAATGTTGAATAAATCACTTAATGTAATAAGTGTTTCGATATTTGGATAGCCTTTTTCAAGCTCCCATTTAGAAATCGATTGTCTGCTTATGTTTAATTTAAGCGCTAATTCCTCTTGTGATAAGTTGTGTTTTAAGCGTTCTTCTTTTAGTTTTTTATAAAACTCCATGATTTCAACTCCTATAATTCTATTTTTATTACAGCTTATAAAAATTGGTAAGAATCGCAAAGTAGAATGATGTAACTTAAGAGTAGCAAAGGTGTGGAACAGGTGGTTGCATGTGTTGGTCAATCAAAACGGACCTAGCGAAGCGAAGGGAGTATTTGACTTGACCAACTGGACTACACCCGAACCCTCTTGGCATTGAACAAACTATTGTTTGTTCCTGCCAACCGGCGAGGGAGCCCCTCAAGGAGTGAGGGGTTGGGGAGTTCGAATGATGGGGTCTGGGGAAGAGTTCCCCAGTGGGTTTGGGCAACGCCCAAGGTTTTGTTTTTGCCACGTGGAATGTGGCTCGGCAAAGCCGAA
Organism: Bacillus sp. 22475; assembly: GCF_052044835.1. Lineage (NCBI taxonomy): Bacteria > Bacillati > Bacillota > Bacilli > Caryophanales > Bacillaceae > Bacillus > Bacillus sp. 22475. The sequence goes on from NZ_JBQENW010000076.1 coordinate 809, forward strand.
GAGCGTCGCAGACCCCTATCGATTTTGATGCGAAAGCGTCAAAATACGTATAGGGTTACTTTAATTGACATCATTTCGTCGCTTTGCTAGACTGATGGTATCAATTAATCTAGGGGAAGTGGTGGCACTTTATGTTGGGTTCTATCTCATTTAATCAATCTCATCAAAGTTCATTAAGCCATAATAACAGAGAAAATATTTATGGGAATCCTGGCATTGATCCAGCTAGGTTACATGAGAATATTTATTTTGTTCAAAAGGACATCCGAAGTGTATACAAGGATGTTTTTCAAGAAGCCGTGGACAAGTATAACAAGAAACAAAAACGGAATGACCGTAAAATTGATGACTATTATAACAAAGTACATAAAGATGATAAGACACATGAGCAACGAGAACTCGTTGTAGCGATTGGGGAAGGCAAAGACGATCCAAAGTATAGGGGAGCTAAAAAGGAAGCATTGAAGCGCTATGCTGAGGCTTTTCAAGAGAGAAATCCAAACCTAGCGGTTTATAACATGGTTTTACATGATGATGAAGCAAATCCGCATTTACATATTAACTATGTACCAAATTTCGAAAGTAGTCGAGGGTTAACGAGGCGTGTCGGAATGGATAGAGCCTTGCAACAACAAGGTGTCGAAGGAACGGGAAGAAAGTTAATTGCGCATTGGAGAGAAACAGAAACGGCTTATATCGAGCAATTGGCTAAAGAATATATTCCGAATTTTGAACGTGCTAATGTAGGTTCACATAAGTATATGAAAGTTCGTCAATACAAGGAGTATGCAGAAGCAAAATCAACTATTGAAAACCAAGTAGAAGAAAAAGAAACACAGTTACAAACGATTGACGATTATTTAAAAAATGTTGAAGAGAAAACAAACGAATTAGAAGTGACGAAAACGAGTTTGGAAAGTGATGTCGTTGATACGTACAAAGAATTAGAGATAGTAAAGCAACAAGTAGAGAGTGAAAATGAAAAGCTGCAGTTAATTGGCCAGCGTCATATAGAGTTAGAAAAAAGAGTAGAACAAATGCAAAAAGAATTAGATAGTGCTACAGATCAAGTGCCAAATGAACCTGTTAAAATTCCATTCTTACGTAAAGAAGAAGTAGTAGAAGTACAGGATAAAATGTTTGGAAAAGCTGAGATCAAGAAGAAACAGACAAGAAATTATGTGTTATCACCAGAACAATATCAAGAAGTAACAAAGCAAGTAAATGCAGCTGTCATTATTAAAAAAGATTATGAGCGTTTGAGAGAAACAGATTTTGTTAAAGAGAATGAAAGTTTAAAAGTGCATGCAGAGGGCTGGATGAAAGAAAATCGAACGTTGAAACAAGAAAAAAGTAAGTTGGAAAAAGAAGTTGGTGTATTAAATAGAGAAATAAGCTCATTAAAAGCCCATATAAAGGGTTTGCAGACGAATATAAGAGTTTTGTATGTACAAACGAAAAAAGTTTTTAAAGAGCAATTTAAGGCGTTTAGAGAGATTATTAAAAATGAATTGGATAGTAAGGGAATAGATAATCAATTTGAACGTGAGCATAAAAAAGAAATGAATAAACATCGTGGATTGGATATGGAGCGATAAAATAGTAAGGAAACTTTGTTTTTATCTTTAAGGTTATTGAAAACGTGATAGAATGAAAAAAAGAGCCATGCTGGAACATGACTCTTTTTATAGGGTATTCTACTAAAATACCTAGACTTCATTTATCTGATTATAGATTATCATAATTTGTTTTATAATCAAATAGCAAAAAATAGGTGTTTTTGTTGATTCCCTCAATTTAGAGGAGGATTTAACAATGAATGAAGAATTGGGACAAGCTTTAAATCAAGCTGATAGAAATGCTAGAAAAAGAGATTTTGAGAAAGATGGAAAACAAAGAGATCAAGCTGAAGAACTAAAAAAATCTCTTTTACAACAGTTAAAAGAATTAACTGGAGAAGATCATTATGTTGGAACTAATAAAGATCCATTTGCTGGAGAGCCATTTAATCAAGTAATGCACAGAAATTTAGACTTGTTGAATAGTATTGGTTATTTAACTCAAGCAGAGGAAAGTTTTTTATTTAGAATTCAAGCTTATTTGGAATTTAGAAGTAATGTTATTATTTGTAGAGATGATAAGTTTAAAAGGAAACGAAAGAGTGCTGAGGAAGATTTTGAGTTACCAAAAGCAGCAACTGTTTCTGAAATTGCTGAAATGATAGGGAAATCAAGAGAAAAAACTTCTTTGGTTATGAATTCATTAAAGAAAAAAGAAATTTTACTTAATCCAGAAGGTGCTGGACAAATTATTGAAAATGGTCGGACTGTAAGTCCTAGAACATGGGTAGTAAATCCTTACATAATGATTTGTGCACCTCGAAAAAATGAAGTAAAACTCGATAAATTAACGATGAGGTTGTTTCAATATTCTTTGAAAAATCTCAAAGATCAAAATGGTAAAAAAGTAAAATTACCAGCTAGATTTTTTTAGACTGTATCAATTTGATATAGTCTTTTTTATATGTATTTTAAAGTGAGTTATCCATTTATTTACTAATTTATATTTTTTTAGGTGTGACGAAAACGTCACAAAAAGGCTTAAAAGTGTGACGAAAACGTCACACCCTAAAAAGTGTATTTAACCCAGTCATATCAAGGGATTCACACGTTTTTTGTAGATGTTCTCTATTATCACTATTATTAAAGGCTAAAAGTTCCGCAAGGAACAGGTAGTATTTTTGAGCAAATAACGCTCAAAAATCTCCACCTTCAGAAAAAGAAAAGTCGGTTCGTTAATTCTCACCTAAA
>NZ_JBQENW010000077.1:0-2933 GCF_052044835.1 Bacillus sp. 22475
GTATTCTCTTTAATGTCTCCCTGGATGATTTAGTTAAAGGAGATGTAAAGATCATGAAAGAAGAACTTCAAAAATCAACTTTCTTTAAGTGGAGTTACATTATGTTAGCATTAATGATTATACTTCCAATTTCTCTTGTACCTGTATGTTACTTTTTTGGTTATTATGGTTTTATAATACTTTTGGTACTTTCTATTTTTCTTATGTTTGCATCATTGAAAGTTGAAAATATAAAAAAAGAAAATAATTTAAAAACTTATCGTGAAATAGTTGATTTTATAGAGGAAAAACCTGTAAGTAAAGTAAAGGTTGATAAAAAAGATAAATTATTAAAAATAAGTTTGATTCTTTCAATTCCTTTAATCAGTTATCTTCTGGTTTATTTAGGAATGACTGTGTTTTTAATATAATTTAGGAACATTGTTTTTAGAAAACTATTAAAAGTCCTCCAAATTGTTTAACTGGAGGACTTTTGTGTTTACATAATTCTCGTTATCGGAAGTTGACTACCTTACAAAACTCTCCATCTTTTTACAATGTAGAATACAAGGAATGTCCCTATAATAAAAATAGGAAATGTTTCTTTGATACGCTGAACAAGTACTATTAAGACAGGCATAGAGATACATAAAAATATGATGAGGTATCCTATTGAAATCCATCTCGTTTGATTGATACGTACATTTGGGTATATCTTTTCTATAATTTCTAATAGGAGAGAGCCTCCATCCAATGGAGGAATGGGTATAGCATTTATAATTCCAAGAAAGAAACTAATTTCTGCTAAGCATGCCAAACCACTTAGAAAATTATTTGAATAAATCAGGGTTGGAAATGATTCTATCCCATGATATACATATTGTAATGGGTGTGAATAAAAAGGATTTAACATTTTTTCCAAATCTATAAATATGTTTGAGAGGTTGCCTTGCATAACATGGATAATAAACATACACAACAGAGGCAATACCAATATACTCATAATAAGTCCAGATGCGGTCAAGATAACTCTGCTTGTTGTTGAATATTCATAAAAATCCTCACCATGTTTTTCTGGCATTACATATCCGCCTAATATAATCCAGGAAACTTTATAAGTAACATTCTTTTGAGTGAATTTAAATATGGTAGGACCAAATCCTATCCCAACTTCTTTTATTCGTATCCCCACAAGTTTTGCTCCTATTACATGACCTAATTCATGTACAATTGTGGCAATCAATAGAACTACAATTTTCAAATTACTGTCACATCCCTTTTCATAGCAACCCCCTTCCCAAACGGAAAGGGGAGAATCCTTACATTGCTTTTTTAACCTCAGAATCCTTTCTATGCCTAGCCTGCATACTCTGCCCATTTCTTATCTAAGAAATGGGCAACCACAAAGATAATGGGAATAAACAGCAATTTGAGCAGAGAAATGTGTGCCATACCTGCTTTTTGGATATAAACATCAAGGAAAATGGCTATCAGCACTAGAGTAAACGTCCATTCCTTCAGGGATATTCTTCTTATAGAGCCCTTCTTCATACATACACCTCCCTTTTCTTAATTGTATCATTTAGATAATACACTTATAAGAAAAGTTTTCTTGTATATCCTATACATGTGAAGTTAACATAACGTCTCATTATCGGTAGCAACTATTTTGACAGAATCCGTGTGTTTACAAGGTTTCTTGTCTTTCTTTCTATGTATCTCTTATACATGATTTTATACATCGTTGATGTAGCGAGGATTCTAGAGATCCCCTCTCTTCTTTTTTTGCATAAAATCTTGTATAAATAAAAAAGATTTTGATGCTGATATAGAGAGGTAATGAGTATTCAATTTTAAAATTGATGTGTGTTCCCAAGATTGGGTCTGTAATACGAACTATATAAATTATCCATGTAAAGATTATAGAAGTTAAGAATTTGAAACAAGTGATACGTGAATTATTAGGGAAAAGGGTATATCATTGCTATAGCGAATATATTTTTGAGGTGAGACGCTATGAAGATGTTATATAGTCCTGGCGACGTGGCAGAGCAATTAGATATCCAATCTAGTACATTACGTAAGTATGCTGATGTACTAGAAAAAGAGGGTTATACTTTCATAAAGAATGAACGTGGGCATAGGAAATATAGAGAAAGTGATGTAATGGTGTTTCGTAAGGTTATCAACCTAAAGAACGACACAGACATGACATTAGAAAATGCAACAAAACAAATAGTATCATGGCATCAAGGCGTTGAGGTATTGCCATTAGAGCGACACGAAATTGAGCGCTATGAAGAACCGGATTTCAACGCTACAACGCTACAGACGATGCTTCAAGATCAAAATGAGGTCATTGAAAAGCAAAATGAATTACTACAAGAATTAAACAAACGTTTAGTCGAACAAGACCAGAGATTCGCACAAAGAGAATCAGAGTTATTGAGCGCCATACAAACGATACAGGAATCTCAAACGCTTATAGCGATGAATACTAGTGAAGACGTAGCGAAGAACCAGGGACGCGATGAAATGCTCATGCAAACAATAAGGGAAGTTCAGGAAGTTAAGAAGATGATTGCAGCAAGTAAAGATAAGAAATGGTATGAGTTTTGGAAATAATCTTTTGAAATTTGAGCTTTTTTGGATACTTACTGATAACGGATTTTATGTGAACTAAATCTTGGGAAGAAGGAATTGAAAATGACTAAAAAATGTCCTAATTGTGGTTCTAGAGAAATCGGGCAAGATTCATTAGATGCCGAAGCATGCTTAAGACTTATTAGTACGAATAACCTTTTTAATCAATTTTCAAGAGTGATTGCTGATGTTTGCACGGAGTGTGGTAACATTTTATCTATGAAAGCAGAACATCCAGAGTATTTTAAAGTAGATAAATAAAAACTATTAATATTACAGATTATGTGAACGAAAAATCCCTTTAGAAGGAA
>NZ_JBQENW010000078.1:0-2830 GCF_052044835.1 Bacillus sp. 22475
ATATATGCTTGAGCATGGATAATTTCTTTCTGAAGTTCTTTTAATTCTTCCGTAGATCCTGATTCAATCTTCATATAAGTAGTAACTAGACTAATCATCATATCCATCTTTTCTACTATATTTTGAATGACCTGTTCAGATTGCTCTTTTTTAGGGTGCTGTATTGCTATTAATGCATTTTCTATATAATTGTTCTTTCTTTGCTGGATATCATAAATAAACTGTTTTGTGTTTGAGTTCATTTGCTATTCCTCCATTTTGGATATACTTCTATTCTATCATATTCGAATGGTAAATATTAGATTATCCTAAATGTACACCTGTCCCGCACATCTCCTCAAATATACAAACTAATCCTTTAATGTAAAGGAAGCTAAGAAAAAATTTTATAAAGAAAAAGCCGATTTCCCTATATATTAAGGGTATCGGCTTATATTCATATTCTTTTACTTAATTAATTTCTGACATAAAACTTATAATAATAACATTACTTTTACTAGCTAGAAAAGGGTTGATACTGTACATTTTAAAATATCAATTAAGCACTAATATTTTGGTTATGCACTGTTTCACCTTTATGGGAAACATAACTGTGTGCTATCATTCCTAGCATTATTACAAACATGCCACACCAAGATAAAATAGAGGGGAATGAAGAATGTAATAAGATTAGTTCTCCAATAATAGCAAAAAGCACCTCCATAGATTGTGTTGCTTCAACAGTTGCAAGTTTCTGCATATCTCCTTTAACCATATCAGTCGCTTTAAAAAATAAGATAGTTGCAATTACACCAGAGCAAATAGCAACTAAAATAGATTGCATAGTTTGCTCCTTACTAGGTATTCCTGCTGTAAAAAGACCATATAAGGATAGTAAAAACCAAAATGGTAAGCTAGCTAATGTCATTCCAAGGACACGTTGATAAGCATCTAGACGATCTCCACAAACCTCCATCATCTTACGATTCCCGAGTGGGTAAGCAAAAGAAGCTACAATTACAGGGATAATACCTAACATAATATCTTTTACAGCAAGCGATTTTGCTTGTTCCATTTGCATAAGGAAAATACCAAGAAGAATAATCAATGACATACTCATACCCTTCATTGGAATTTTCCCTCTTTTCTTAATAATCCCATCTGGTGTTTGATAGGTTTGGATAAAAAGAGGAGCTAACAAAGATCCTGATATAATAGTAACTTGCCATGTCCCTGCAATAATCCATCCTGGTGCATGTGCAGCGGCAAAACATAATGGAGCATAAAATAGACCAAAACCTACAAAACTCCATAAAAACCACGCACTTAAATCCTCTCTCATAACTTGTAATAATACTTTTAATTTTTTTTGGCTCATAACAAGAAGTAAAAGGAATGGAAGCATAAAAATAAACCTTAATGAAGCACTCCATATCCAGCTACCACCTGATAATTCCATTGCTCGATTTAATATAAATGTGAAAGCAAAAAAGAAAGCAGCACATATACCTAAAAAAATAGGGCGCAAATTCCTCACCTCAATCTGTCTCATAAGTCAGCAAATTCCCCAGACTTAACCAGTTCTGTTCTACAAGATGTGCTGTTGTTTCTTTATCTTTATTTTTGCAAGCCTCTATAATTTGCTGATGTTGTTCTACTGACTTTAGACCATTTATCGAAGTGAACTGAGAAATTTCGAGACGTTGAATCTTAGATATACTTCGTTCTAACGCACGAATGATTTCAGGATTTCCTGCCACATCTAAAAAAACACTGTGGAATAACTCGTCAGCTTCAATTGCTTTTATAATATCTTTTTTCTCAATAGATAATAGTAAAGCCTTATTACTGAACTCTAATTCTTGAATATCCGACTCTTTTAATAATGGTACTGCTAAACGAGCAGCTAACGAGTGTAAAACTGCTACCACAGTAAATGCGTGTTTCGCCTCCTCAATATTTAATGGTGCAACACGAGTAACTGAACCAGGAATAGATTCAATAAGTCCTTCATCCTCAAGGCGCTTCAACGCCTCTCTAACTGGAGTACGGCTAATTCCAAATTCTTCTGCTAATTCTTTGTCATTTAAGCGTTGCTCCGGTTGCAGCTCTAATGTAACGATTGCTTTTTTCAAAGTTAGATATACTTCATCTCTAAATGACATACGTTTAATGGGTTTAATAATATCTTTTTTCATAAAACCAATATATCGGATATTGGTTTTATGGTCAACTCTAATTTTTCAATAAAATATACTCGATTATCAAATTCTAAAAACGACCATTTATCATTTTAGCCAAGAAGACTCCTTCCTCTAGGAACGCGAAGTGAGTAGGTGGGAGATGAATTGGCTTTGAACAAGGGATGGCAAGGAGCCATCTTAATTGTTCGACATACATAAAGTGTTACTTCACTATCTATCGAATGTACGTTCGGTATATAATAGTCATATACCGAAATGGAGGTGAATCAAATGATAATTAATAAAGCCTATAAGTTTCGTATCTATCCAAATCAAGCACAAGCAATTCTAATTAACAAAACGATAGGTTGTTCTCGCTTTGTATTCAATCATTTCCTATCCCTATGGGATCACGCATACAAAGAAACTGGGAAAGGTTTAACATATGGTACATGCTCTGCCAAACTTCCTGCCATGAAGAAAGAGTTTGTTTGGCTAAAAGAAGTGGATAGTATTGCGATTCAGTCGTCTGTTCGCAACCTTGCAGATGCGTATACATGCTTTTTCAAAAAAACAAAACAGCGCACCGCGCTTTAAATCTAAGAAGAACAACGTACAATCTTATACCACAAAACAAACAAATGAAAACATTGCCGTTGTAGGGAACA
>NZ_JBQENW010000079.1:0-2563 GCF_052044835.1 Bacillus sp. 22475
TGCATACATATAATAATCAGGAGAATGATTTTCTTCTACGTAATGAACATAATGTTTATCTACTTGTTCTTCAGATAATCCAGCTACTTTGTCTTGAATTCGAGTAGCTTCATCCATCTTTTTTAAGAGTTGTACAGGATCTGTATTAGAACCCAACAAATATTTCTTAACACGTGCAGGGCTGGCCGTAATTAATACACGTTCGCCTTTTAACTCCACTGCATGTGCATTAGGATATTGGTCCAGCATGTTTATTAAATCTTGTTTTGTATGCTTTCCTAGTTCAAAGAAAGGCGTAGTCGTTCCACCTGTTGTAATTGTTGTTCGAATGCTACCTCCTTGCTGTTTATTATAAAAATAAATCAGCCCCCCATTTGGAGATTGGATTGTGTTTACACCAGGTTTTAATGTAAATGATTTTATCTTAGAATCTTCTCTCCAAGAAGCATCATACGAATACGTTCCAATATATACCTGAATATCTTGATTACCTTCTACATTAATCGTTATTTGTTCATTTGGCTTTGCATATAACCCAGTTGGTTCATATGGACTAAATGCCATACTTTTTCTTTCCTGTTGTTTTAGTACCTCAACATCTCCTTTTCCTGGGACTGTAAATGTTCTATTTTCTGATTTAACTGACTTTTCACTTTGCAGTGATGTCGATAAATTTTTTTGCTGCTCCTTTTGCTCCGCAAAGACATCTGATGAAGAAATCATTCCAGTCGCAAGCATAGTTACTGTAGCAGTAGCTGCAAGTATTTTTCTAGTTTTATGTTTTGAATTATTCCCCATATTATCTCCCTCATTTTTCCTTAGTACTCTTAAGGATTTTTTGTTTTCTTCTTCATGTTTTTACAATCTAAACTATTCATACTATTTAAGTTGTGTCTATTACTCTATATTTTTTCATAAATATCTCCTTTTCTTTATGTATTATTGTATATAAATGTTATTTGATGACACATTAAATAACAACTTTACGATAAACTCATCGATAACAGCCTATTATGTTTTGATTCTGTTTTCTAAACTTCCATCCAATTGGAGAAATATATCCAAATGGAGAAATAAGTAAATAAATTTCAACATTTAAGGGTTGGAATCTCACATAAAATTCATAAAACTTTTTTTACTTTAAAGGTTAATACAATTGCAACCACATTTGTTTAAATCTCCACCTTTTTTGAAAAAAAGCATCTAATTCTATTTGAATTAGATGCTTACATTTAGTCCTTAGGACAAATATTCTAAACTATTTATGCGCCTGCAAATCTTTTTTTATTACTTCCCAGAGTGAATTATCTTGACGCATCGGTTTACCCTCTTCATCCCATTTTATTTTTCCTGTTCCCAATTCATAATTCATCCCTGTCCATGTGTCTTCACGGAATGCATAGAATGATTTATGCCATCCTTTTTGGTTAAAGATAAAAATAAGATCTTGCATGTATTGGGTAGCACCTGGAACAGTACGGTTAATTCCAAACTCCTCTGCGATAATTCGATTAGATGGTACATGATTTTTCTTAGACCATTGTTGGATTGGCTTCAAAAACTTCTCTAATCCCTGCTTATTCCACATTACAGGTTTCTCTAAGTCTCCTACTTTTACTAATCCTGGATATTGATATTCTTTATTTTTCTTTTCACCTTGACTCGTTAATTCATATGGTTCATACATATGAAATGCGTAAAGCGTTTTTTTATCCTTTACTGGCTTTAAGTATTTAAAGGCCCATGGAGTAGCATATAAACCTGAATCTAAAATAACTGGTGTTTCTTGGTCTACTTCACGAATGGAATTGATCACCTTTTGATAAAATCTGTTTAAATCCGCTGTCGTTCCCTCCACTTTTGCATACCATTTCTCGTAATCTTCCGTCCAAAAATCATTATATCTATTATTTTTAGCTGTTTCTGGATGTGGTTCATTTATAATATTATAACCAACCAACGCGGGGTGATCTTTTAGTTCCAGAGCGAGGTCCTTCCAAAATTGACTTGCTTGTTCTTGATACTTCTCTTCTTCCCATATTCTGTCGTCATTCTTATTATTATTAAATTGGCGCCATCGATCACCAGGTAAGGATAACATTGTAAGAACGACTTTCATTCCTTGTGATTGTGCGGCATCTAAATCCGCCTTTAATTTTTCTAGATCTTCCTTTACTAATCCCTGATAGTTATCTGAATTACCTATCAGAAAATCCTTTCCAGAAGTATCTGGTTTATCTTCAAATAGAAAATCTTTATCTTTCGCCCATTTATCAGGTGCTAAACGAACATATTCAATATTAGCTTCTTTTGCACTTTTATAGTTTTCAGGTAATGACGTACTATTCATGAAATTAGTACCCTTTCTTTTCGAATCCCAAAAACTAATTTTTGAATCGCTCTTATGATAAGTATCAGCTCTTACATTCATTTCCTGTACTCCAAAACTCATCATGCCTAATAACGCAACAATTGGCAAAATTTTTTTCACAACTTTTCCTTCTTTCTCTTTATATTTTACACACATAACATACCTTTGTTTTGTTACAGGAATATGGCAATT
>NZ_JBQENW010000080.1:0-2335 GCF_052044835.1 Bacillus sp. 22475
GCGCCGATGGTAGTTGGGACCTTGTCCCTGTGAGAGTAGGACGTCGCCAAGCAAAAACCTAAGTCGTTTCGACTTAGGTTTTTTTGTGTTTATTTTTATTGGTTGTAATATAAAGGTAAGAATTACCTTTTGTAAGAATAGAATATTTGGGATCTTATATAAAAAGGTTATGCGAAAAATAGCAATCCAGCTCTTTTTGCATAACCTTTTGTGTTTTTAAAGGATTTTACATAAGAAAAAATCTATAATTAAGGTAGTTAACATATATTTTTGATGGGTGTGGGGGATTATGAAAGAAATATGCATGTTATTAGTGGCTGTTATATTATGGGGGACAGCTATTGCGCCAACAAAATGGGCGTTAGAATCTATTCAGCCGTTTACTTTGTTGTTTATTCGTCTTTTCTTTGCAGGTGGAATTTGTATGCTATTTTCATTTAAGCAACTACAAAAATCAGTTGTACATAAAAAAGTTCCATGGAAAAGAATGAGTTTGTTAGCTTTTACCGGTGTAGCTGGGTATTTTATGTTCACATCGTACGGTATTTCTTTAACAAGTGGATTACATGTTAGTATTATAGATGCTGCATTACCATTAGTTACAATTCTTTTTTCAGCATTCTTCTTGAAAGAGAAAATTCGATTGAATTATTGGATAGGAATTATATTGGGTGCTATAGGAGTACTCTTTATTACGATTCCATCTAAAAGTGCTGATCAAGAAGTGTCTTTAATAGGAGATATACTGATATTATTAAGTACTTTTCTATTTGCTTTCTACACGGTTTTGCTAAAACGACCAAAACAAGAACAGTATTTATCAAACGAGGTTTTTACAACATTAACTTTAATTATCGGAGCTGTTATTCTATTACCATTTGCACTGGTAGAAATTCTTTATTACGGTTTACCGAAGATTGAAACTTGGAAAACGGGACTTAGTGTAATATACCTTGTTATTGGAGCAACAATTTTAGCATATTGGTTTTGGAATAAAGCGCTAGAGAGAGTTTCAGCATCAGTAAGCGGATTATATTTAAATGCATTACCGTTAATAAGTATTGTTACTTCAATTATTCTATTAAATGAATCTCTGACATGGAGAGTAATAATGGGAGCGAGTTTAGTTTTAATTGGAGTAGGATGGGCGGATAAGCAAAAGTTATGTAATCTATTAAAAGGTAATAAGGTGAAGAATAGAGACTGTTAAACAGTATGATTTATATAATTGACATGTAAAAAAGATACCTTATATATGAGGTATCTTTTTTATTTAGCAAAGATAATAGACTAAAATTAGTATGGATATTCTTTACTGTATTTATATGTGTCGAAATCATTTTGAAATATTGTTTGAACAAGTTGTATACATTCAGTATCATAAAAGCTTTCAAAAGTTGGATGACGGGGAAATAAAGGATCAGTAATATCGCCTTCGCTAAAATTCCCTTTATAAATCATGGCGGGAGTTTGATGATGCCATGATGTTGAGAACTCATTTATTGGTGCGTTTTTTAATTCGAAACGCTTTTCTAATTCTTTCATTTCCTGATCAAAGTTTTCTAAGTATATATAATTGGTGACATATTCTTCTTCACCAGCTATATATTGTTGTGTGAAATGTGGGTTAATATCACTTGCGTGAGCTCCTTTCATAAATAGATAGTATAGAAATTGTTTAAATGAGATCCCTTTGGGGGAATTTTCATCTTGATATAAAAACTTTCGGATGGGTTTCCATTCGGGATTTTCCATATAAGGAGGTCCAATTAAGGATACGAAAGAACTGACTGCTCTCCTATAAGGGTTACGAACAAGTTTAAACGTTTCTTTTTGTTTTTCTCGCAACGCTACTCCTAGTCGTACACTATAAGCAGGTGTACTTTTGTATATATCATATTCATAATTATGAATGAAAGGACTATAACTTAGAGCTGTTTGCAATAAATCAATCTGGTAAAAGAACCAATTGGCAAGAGAAGTGCAACCGCTTTTTTGACTCCAAAATAGAATGATGGGAAACTTCCTATGATAGTGTGGGCTTCTTGAATGGGCGCTTATGGTGTTTAATAAAGAAGGGTTGAACAAGTTCTACACTCCTTTCAGTTATTTTACTGATATGTATGAGGAATAAAGAGGGGGTATGAGAGTCTTTTTCATCTTTTTTAAAAAAATGAAAGATTAATATTGACTATTATTATATAGAGGTGTAATATAGGACAAGTCGCCGATGATATTAACGTCGCAAGCGACAAACGAAATGAAAAACTTAGTTGACATTAACTAACGAAGATGTTAACATAAGGAAGTCGCAAATGAGCGACCAAGTAGTTCT
>NZ_JBQENW010000081.1:0-2093 GCF_052044835.1 Bacillus sp. 22475
CCTCGAGGTAACACGGGCGCTACTGGCGCTACCGGACCTCAAGGTAACACGGGCGCTACCGGTGCCACTGGACCTCGAGGTAACACGGGCGCTACTGGCGCTACCGGACCTCAAGGTAACACGGGCGCTACCGGTGCCACTGGACCTCGAGGTAACACGGGTGCTACCGGCGCTACTGGACCTCAAGGTAACACGGGCGCTACTGGCGCTACCGGACCTCAAGGTAACACGGGTGCTACTGGTGCTACCGGTGCCACTGGCGCTACTGGTATAGGAGTTACCGGACCTACTGGACCTTCTGGCGGGCCTCCTGGACCTACTGGACCTCAGGGACCTCAAGGTAACACAGGTGCTACTGGTGCTACTGGACCTCGAGGTAACACGGGCGCTACTGGCGCTACCGGACCTCAAGGTGCTCAAGGTAACACAGGTGCTACTGGTGCTACTGGACCTCAAGGTGTTCAAGGTAACACAGGTGCTACTGGTGCTACCGGCGCTACTGGACCTCAAGGCGTTCAAGGTAACACAGGTGCTACTGGTGCTACCGGCGCTACTGGACCTCAAGGTGTTCAAGGTAACACAGGTGCTACTGGTGCCACTGGACCTCAAGGCGTTCAAGGTAACACAGGTGCTACTGGTGCCACTGGACCTCAAGGCGTTCAAGGTAACACGGGTGCTACTGGACCTCAGGGTGTTCAAGGTAACACGGGCGCTACCGGACCTCAAGGTGCTCAAGGTAACACAGGTGCTACTGGACCTCAAGGTGTTCAAGGCAACACAGGTGCTACTGGCGCTACTGGACCTCAAGGCGTTCAAGGTAACACAGGTGCTACTGGTGCCACTGGACCTCAAGGTGTTCAAGGTAACACAGGTGCTACTGGTGCCACTGGACCTCAGGGCATTCAAGGTAACACAGGTGCTACTGGTGCCACTGGACCTCAAGGTGTTCAAGGTAACACGGGTGCTACTGGTGCCACTGGACCTCAAGGCGTTCAAGGCAACACAGGTGCTACTGGTGCTACCGGCGCTACTGGACCTCAAGGTAACACAGGTGCTACTGGTGCCACTGGACCTCAAGGTAACACAGGTGCTACTGGTGCTACTGGACCTCAAGGTAACACAGGTGCTACTGGTGCCACTGGACCTCAAGGCGTTCAAGGCAACACAGGTGCTACTGGTGCCACTGGACCTCAAGGTGTTCAAGGTAACACAGGTGCTACTGGTGCCACTGGACCTCAGGGTGTTCAAGGTAACACAGGTGCTACTGGTGCCACTGGACCTCAAGGCGTTCAAGGCAACACAGGTGCTACTGGCGCTACTGGACCTCAAGGTCTTCAAGGTAACACAGGCGCTACCGGACCTCAAGGCATTCAAGGACCAACGGGTGCTACCGGCGCTACTGGTATAGGAGTTACTGGACCTACTGGACCTTCTGGTGGACCTACCGGACCTACTGGGCCAACTGGACCTAGCTTCCCTATAGCAACAATTGTTGTAACAAACAATATTCAGCAAACAGTACTGCAATTTAATAACTTTATTTTTAGTACTGCAATTAACGTAAACAATATTATCTTCAACGGTACAGATACAGTTACTGTTATTAACGGTGGTATTTATGTAATTAGCGTATCCATTTCTACAACTGCGCCAGGATGCGCTCCACTCGGAGTAGGAATTTCAATTAATGGAGCAGTCGCAACTGATAATTTCTCTTCAAATTTAATAGGCGACTCACTTTCATTTACTACAATCGAAACATTAGCAGCTGGTGCAAGAATTTCTGTTCAATCTACTCTTAATGAGATTACGATCCCTGCGACAGGAAATACTAACATCCGCCTTACTGTATTTAGAATCGCTTAAATTTCACTATTTATTGTTTATGACAAATAAAAAAAGAGCGAAGAAACTGAAGTGACCCCTAAAAGTTAGACACGGTTATTTCATTAGGCAGCTTGATAAAAGTGAGTCCGGTATTGTACCGGGCTCATTTTTAATTTTGCCTTAATCCGTTTCGTATTATAATAATCTATATATTTTTCTAATTCTATTTTAAAGTGCTCTACATTTTCAAATTCTTTTATGTAGAG
>NZ_JBQENW010000082.1:0-1109 GCF_052044835.1 Bacillus sp. 22475
AATAGGGATGAAACCTCATTACATCCTGATACGGGTGTTACGTCTGTAATGTTTGTTGAACGATCATTAAATGAAATCCGTTTTTGGTCTAGAATTATGAAAGAGCATTCTCTTTTTCTTCGATTGGGGTTTAGATGTGAGGATACCCAACTAATCGAAGAAGCTAATCAATTTTATCGATTGTTTGAACATATCGAACAAATAGCGTATTCCTATACAAATGAAACAGATCCTGGGCAAATAAAAAGATTTAATTCAGAAGTACAACAAGCTGCAACTAATATTTGGGGATTTAAACGAAAAATTCTAGGATTAATTCTCACATGTAAATTGCCAGGGCAAAATAATTTTCCACTGTTAGTTGACCATACAAGTAGGGAAGCTGATTATTTTAGAAAACGTTTAATTGAATTAAATGAAGGTAAATTAGATGCCCTTCCTGATGCTATTATTAAAGAAAATGTTTTCTTTTTAAGGATTATGGCAGACCATGCTAAATTTATTGGTCATCTTCTTGATCCATCGGAAAGAAAGCTTGTAGATACAGCACGGAATTTTAGTAATGATTTTGATGAATTGATGTATCAAGCAATTGACTTAGAATCTATGAAACCACAATCTCAAACAGTTCCTCTTTTAGATCAATTTTTAGATCAAAATCGTGTGTCAGTCACATCTCTTCGGGATTTTAAGAAAACGGCACGTGATTTAATTGAGCAATGTAAAATAAAGAGTATCATTCATCCACTATTAGCAGACCATGTTTTCCGTGAAGCTGATAGATTTCTTGAAATAATTGATATGTATGATACTCATCTTACAAATATTAAATCACAATATAAATAGTAGAAGATAAGGAAAGATACTATTTTTTCCATAAGCTGAGAAGTTAACAATTTATTGTTAGCTTCTTTTCCTTGTGATGGATTCATATGTTATTGTATTAAATATTCTCAAAGGGCTTTTCAAACTCTTTGTTTGCAGTATTTTGAATGTATACTTTTATTTCTAATGTTGAGCATATCAGAGGTTTTAGGATGAAGCCAATATTTAAGGGAAAATGAATGTAAACTAATATCTAAAAGTTTACTTTCAAATTAGAAAAAAAA
>NZ_JBQENW010000084.1:0-980 GCF_052044835.1 Bacillus sp. 22475
CTCTAACCTTAATGTAATGTAAAATTAATATAGTTGCAATTATTGTTTTAAAGGGCTTATCGTTTCTATAAGATGGTGAGATTTTTTTATGTACAAAAAAAGACACCAAAAGGTGCCTTCCGCCGACTTAAATTATTTTAATATTATCGATCTAAGTTTAAAAGCTATAAGGATTTTTTCTGTGGGATTTGTAAGTAGTTTTTACGAAATTATGAGTGTTTTTTATTTTGTATTTCAATAAGTTGATCTGGTAGCGTTTTTGTATAATATTCTTTTTCTGTTAGTTCAAATATAAACAATGCTTTTTTCCAGTTATAAATAACATCTTCTACATTATGTTGTTTAATTTTTAATAAATACTGACCTTTTAAATAGAATAGTTCACCTAATAGGTATAAAGTATTTAGATTAATTGCTAATTTGATGCCCTTATCAAGGTATTTTATTGCCTCTTCATGTTGATATGTGAAGTCTAAACATTTTGCTAAATTTAACATGATTTTTAATTTAATTTCTTTATCTCTAGGAAAATCTAACTTATTAAAATTAGTTAAACATCTTTTTAATATATTAATACTTTTTTCATATTCTTTATTTTCCGCATAAAATATAGCCATTGATTGCATAATATCTATTTCTCTTTCTGATAAAAAATCAGAATTAGTTAAAGTCAGTTTTAATGCATTATTTAAAAAATCTAAAGCAGTTTTTATTGATTTATCCACCATAAATATAGCAATTGCTTCATGCCATATTAAAAATTGTTTATCTTCTTTTGTTTGAAAATTATTTAAGTTTTTCTCTTTTTTTACTATTTCATAAAGTTCTTTATATTGTTTTTGCTTTAAGCAATCTTTTATTACGTATTTTACATTTTCTATATATTTTAATTTCTTGTTTTGAGTTAGTGCAAATATATTATTTGGATCAACACCAAGTCTTTCAGATAATTGATATAATAATATGCTAGATGGATAAAT
>NZ_JBQENW010000085.1:0-935 GCF_052044835.1 Bacillus sp. 22475
CGTTATGATTTGGTGTGCTTTGTAGTTTATATGCATTTACTAGCATCGTAGCCATAGCAGCGCGAGTTACTTTTCCGGATGGATTGAAGATTCCATTACCTTCCCCTTTAACAATACCAGCTTTTTCAGCAGCAGCAATATAAGGAGTAGCCCAGTGGTTTTGTGAATCTGTAAAAGATGGTTTTGCATTAGGATCAATTTGTATCCCTAAAACTTTTGTCATAATTTTTGTAGCCGAAGCTCTGTCTAATGAGTCATTTGAGCCAAAAGTTCCATCTGGATAACCATTCAATACCTGTTTATCCACTAAATAATTAACAGATTTATCAGCCCATGTAGGAACATCAGGGAATTTATGAGTATCTGCTAAAATATTTGAAGAATAGGATAATATAGCTCCTGCAAGGATACCTGTTGCAATTAATTTGTGCTTCATTAAAATAAACACCTCTACCATTGTATTTATCAAATTGAGATTTTCTATTTTTATATTTACATGTTTGTAATAAGAATGAAATCGTATTAATACGCATTCAATTTGATGTAACGAGTATAGTTACTTATATACACAAGTGTCAATGAATGTCTTTTACAAAAATGCATAATATTTACATTAATTTCAATTTACATGATCTTTTGAACTACCCCCACTTTCACTTCGTTTAGAAGTGAGGGATTCCTAAGTAAAGAGTTTTATCGAACTCTAATTGATTAGGCTAACCCCGCAGTCCTTGCGGTTAGAAGCCTTATTGCTTCATTCTTTAGATTGATACTTGCGTTAATATCCCTATCATGGTTTGTACGACAAGAAGGACAGTCCCATTCACGTAGGTTGAGATTTTTAACGTCTTTATTTTGATATCCACAACAAGAACATAATTGGCTGGAAGCAAATGTTTTCGATACGACAATGACTTGTTTGCCATACCATTTTG
>NZ_JBQENW010000086.1:0-909 GCF_052044835.1 Bacillus sp. 22475
GATTTTCAAACCATGCTGCATCTATAATAAGGTACGGTGTTTTATCATAAATTACTCTCGTAAAATGTCCACCTTGTGGTTGGCTATATAGATTAATACCCCCATTATTTGGATATTTATTTACAGCAATTCCAAGACCTACTGGTTGTATCGGTTTATCAGTATTGTTGCCACTGTCACCTTTCCCCAAATAATCTAGTGGATTCACAGCATTACTCTTACTAGCATCCCAGCGCCCTTTATGCAATTCAAAATGTAAGTGTTGGCCACTAGACTCCCCTGTGTTCCCCATAACCCCAATAGTTTGTCCTTGTGTAACATAATCGCCTACTTTTACTGTTCGAGAACCACTACGCATATGAGCGTATACAGTTTCCCATGTAACTCCATCAATAGTATGCACAATCATAATACATTCACCATAACTAGATGAAAGATAAGAACGACTAACCTGCCCGCTAGCTGCTGCATAAATCGGATGATAGCCCGCTTCAGCAAGGTCTACCCCATGATGATCTGGTCTACTACCTCTAAAACCACTTGTTACTCTTGTTGTATCTGTAGGATAAATAAATTTTGCCATATTAGTCTTCCTTTCTATTTTTACACAATATAAAAAAGGTGCTTGAATGAGCACCTTCATTCACTGTCTATATTTATTATTTTTTGGATGTATTTTAGTTTTTCAAATCTTAAGATTAACCGAACGAAAAGCTCCCCGTTATTATCTAACATCAAAATGTTCTTCTTTTACCCATGCATTATTTCCAATACCCAGGTAACCATCTTTTCGTCCTAAAAGTCTATATGGAACAGACCCATCTACAAAACCTGTATAATTTCCGTTAGGACCATCATACGTGTTAATACCGCCACCTGGTGGATATTTTGAATAAGCACTGAACCATT
>NZ_JBQENW010000087.1:0-860 GCF_052044835.1 Bacillus sp. 22475
GGCTTGAGCCGTATGATGGGAAACTGTCACGTACGGTTCTGAGGGGAGTTGGAGGCAGCGATGCCCCCCGCTTACCCGACTAAATAAGCTGTCCATATGGACAGCTTATTATATGTTTTTGCTTAGCGTGGGTTTTTCCAAAATCCTGGCGGTACCCCTATAAGTACACTTGCAAGTATATTTATAGATATACTTATAAGTGAATTATTTATATTCCTGTCTATATAATTTAAATGAATAAATAGCTCCACTGAAGAAGACAAAGGCTTCAAATAATATAAAGATTTGACGGAAATTCTCAATATCCTTACCAACTAGAGAAATAAATATAGCATTCATTAGAATTTGAATAGTAAACATACGAGAAGTAATTTTTAAATAAATAGCATTTGTTCTTTCATATGGTTTACCAATTTTTTTGTAAATAATAATAAGTGCAATTACTGAACCCAAAAATAAAAGTGCTGTAAGTCCTACAACGATATTGAAATTACCTGTACTTTCTAACATCCATTTATTTAATAGATCAATCATTATTATCTTCCTTTCCTACCTAAGAGAATATTTCGTTCTTCTTTTTCACTATAATAAAAAAAGAAAAAGGAAAACATCGAACTTTCTTACAAACATTCGTGTATTCTTACAGTTTTGTCATTTTATAAATGTATTCATCGCCTTGCCTTTCACTATTTTCTTTAGAAAACATAGTGAATTACGAGAAAGAGCGCTACAAGATCAATTTCCGAGAACGATAATTATATAAACACAAAAGTCCTCCAGTTAAACAATCCGGAGGACTTTTAATAGTTTTCTAAGTTATCTTCCAAATACACTCAATCCTAAATAAATCAAACTATAAC
>NZ_JBQENW010000088.1:0-755 GCF_052044835.1 Bacillus sp. 22475
CCACTTTAGCTTGCGGTGCAGAGGTCGGCATCACAATTTTGCTTTTAATTTTGAGTAAATGAGAAGATAATGCAACACCTTGTGCATGATTTCCAGCTGAGCAGGCGATTACACCACGTTCTTTTTCTTCATTTGTAAGTTGAGAAATTTTATTAAATGCACCACGAAACTTGAATGAACCTGTTAACTGCATGTTTTCCAACTTTAAATAAATTTCTCCACCGGTTTTACTAGTTAAATAGAAAGATTTAACCAAAGGTGTTTTTCGGGCATTTACATCAAGAATTTCTTTGGCTTTTTTAATGTCAGTGATATCTAACAATACGTTTTTGGTAATCATACTAACACTTCTTTCAATTGTTTAAAGTCCAAACCTAGCGTCATACCTAAATTTTCATAGGTAATAATACCTTTATATACATTTATCCCAGATGCTAATGATGATTTATTTTGAATTGCATTTTCTAATCCATCTTTAGAAATTGCTAGTAAATACTCAATATTTCCATTTGCCAACGCCATAGTTGAAGTACGTGGGGTGGCACCAGGCATATTTGGTACTGCATAATGAATTACGTCATGTTTAATAAATACAGGATTATCATGAGTTGTATAATGATCAATAGTTTCTACTGTACCACCTTGATCTATTGCAATATCCACAATGACACTTCCTGGCTTCATAGATTGAACCATATACTCTTTAACAATTTTAGGAGGGCGAGATCCTGGTATTAAAATTGTTGAAATAAATA
>NZ_JBQENW010000089.1:0-755 GCF_052044835.1 Bacillus sp. 22475
TATTTATTTCAACAATTTTAATACCAGGATCTCGCCCTCCTAAAATTGTTAAAGAGTATATGGTTCAATCTATGAAGCCAGGAAGTGTCATTGTGGATATCGCAATAGATCAAGGTGGTACAGTAGAAACTATTGATCATTATACAACTCATGATAATCCTGTATTTATTAAACATGACGTAATCCACTATGCAGTACCAAATATGCCTGGTGCCACCCCACGTACTTCAACTATGGCGTTGGCAAATGGAAATATTGAGTATTTACTAGCAATAGCTAAAAATGGATTAGAGAATGCAATCCAAAATAAACCGGCTTTGGCGACGGGGATAAATATTTACAAGGGTACGATAACTTATGAGAATTTAGGTACAACACTAGAATTAGATTATAAGCCATTGAAAGAAGTGTTAATATGAGTAATGAGATTTTACCACTTAACATTGGGAATATAAAAAAAGCACAAAAAATTTTAGATGGGAATGCTAGAAAAACGCCTTTGGTTAAATCTTTTTATTTAACCAGTAAAACCGGTGGAGAAATTTATTTGAAGTTAGAAAATATGCAGTTAACGGGGTCATTCAAATTTCGTGGTGCATTTAATAAAATTTCCCAACTAACAAATGAAGAAAAAAAACGTGGAGTAATCGCTTGTTCAGCTGGAAATCATGCACAAGGTGTTGCATTATCTTCTCATTTACTCAAAATTAAAAGCAAAATTGTGATGCCGACCTCTGCACCGCAAGCTAAAGTGG
>NZ_JBQENW010000090.1:0-710 GCF_052044835.1 Bacillus sp. 22475
TCATAAAAAACACGTCACCCTTTCTCATTAACATAAGAAAATAGTAACGTGCTTTTAACTTCAAAAATAGTCTAAATCCTTAAGTTGATGGATGTGTGGCGGTACCCCTTGTATAAGAGTTTGTTTTTAAACAACTCTGTCTCAATAGTATCCTGATATTACAAAAAAGAACTAAGATGTTTCATCCTAGCCCTTTTTTAGCAATATCAACTTATTATATACATTCCTCAATCATTATTTTACTTCATTGGCAACAAAGAAATGCTCACATACACTTGAAATACGTTTTAAATCCACATTGCCACCTGAAATAACCGCTACTACTTTTTTATCCTTTACATATTTATCAACTTTCCCTGCAAGAAGAGCGGCTGTGGCTAACGCTCCCGCTCCTTCTACGACAGCCTTTCCGCGTTGCAATAAGTCTTTCATCGCTACTTCTAATTCTTCTTCTGATACAGTTACAATGTCATCTACTAGGTTTTTTACAATTTCAAAGGTTAAATTTCCAGGTATTTTAACTGCACAACCATCCGCTATTGTTGGGGCTTTATAATGTGATACAATTTCTCCAGCATCATAAGAAGCTTTCATACCGTGTACGTTTTCAGCTTGAACCCCAATAATATTAATGGAAGGATTAAATGATTTCAGTGCTACAGCAATCCCTGAAATAATTCCTCCTCCACCAATAGGTACAATAACAGTAT
>NZ_JBQENW010000091.1:0-687 GCF_052044835.1 Bacillus sp. 22475
CTCATCCTCATCATCATCTTCACACTCATCTTTATCCTTTTTATCTAAATCCTCTCTAGCATCCCCTAATCCCTTTATTAACTCATCAATTGTTACTTCATATAAGTCACTAAGTAAAATCAAATTATCAATATCAGGATAACTTTTATTACTCTCCCATTTATAAACAGCTTGTCTAGTCACTCCAACCTTTCGAGCTACATCTTCTTGTGAAAAGCTTTTTGATTCACGAAACTTTTTCAATTGCGAACCTAAATTCATATTATTCACCTCTAAGAAATCATTACATATAAACCCTTAATTAATAAAGAAACCATTAATCTAATACATGTAAACTAATGGTTCACATATTTAAATCCTTACTAAATCCCTCTTTACATTCAATTAATACAATATTATCAGAAACTAAAAAAAGAATCCCATAAACATAGGACTCTTTTTTACTTTTATCAAATGTAAACTTTTGAATAATAATTTACATTAGATATCTTTAAAAAGTGTAAAAAAACGACCTTTAATCAATCGTTTTTTTTACATTTCTTTGTTCTAACACTACAGAAAAGATAAGTACTATAGTTAACACCATTATAAACCTTACTTCACTTCCATCACTTACAAAAAATGAATACAAAGTATAAATTAAAATTAATATTCCATAAATAATTTTGTACAATGAACTCCCCCCTT
>NZ_JBQENW010000092.1:0-652 GCF_052044835.1 Bacillus sp. 22475
ATGTCATATTGAAAATTGGAGCGGAAGACGGGATTCGAACCCGCGACCCCAACCTTGGCAAGGTTGTATTCTACCACTGAACTACTTCCGCAAGACATGTATGAGTTATTTTATTAAAAGTGCGGGTGAAGGGAGTCGAACCCCCACGCCAAAGGCGCTAGATCCTAAGTCTAGTGCGTCTGCCAATTCCGCCACACCCGCATGTTTTATTAAAAATGGTGAGCCATGAAGGATTCGAACCTTCGACCCTCTGATTAAAAGTCAGATGCTCTACCAACTGAGCTAATGGCTCTTAATGGCTGGGCTAGCTGGATTCGAACCAGCGCATGACGGAGTCAAAGTCCGTTGCCTTACCGCTTGGCTATAGCCCATTAATTAAGAATGGTGGAGGGGGGCAGATTCGAACTGCCGAACCCGAAGGAGCGGATTTACAGTCCGCCGCGTTTAGCCACTTCGCTACCCCTCCGACATATATGGTGGAGGATGACGGGATCGAACCGCCGACCCCCTGCTTGTAAGGCAGGTGCTCTCCCAGCTGAGCTAATCCTCCATTTTGCCTGGCAACGTCCTACTCTCACAGGGACAAGGTCCCAACTACCATCGGCGCTAGAGAGCTTAACTTCCGTGTTCGGTATGGGAACGGGTGTGACCT
>NZ_JBQENW010000093.1:0-650 GCF_052044835.1 Bacillus sp. 22475
GGCTTGAGCCGTATGATGGGAAACTGTCACGTACGGTTCTGAGGGGAGTTGGAGGCAGCGATGCCCCCCGCTTACCCGACTAAATAAGCTGTCCATATGGGCGGCTTATTGTATTTTTTGCTTAGCGTGTTTTTTTAATGCTCACGATATCCCTCCTTACAATTTGTTATACGGGGTAGCACCACATGCTCATCAATTTAAGAAAAGTAAACATCCCCAAAACAAAAAAAGGACCTTCTTTCTCAAAATAACTAATTGTAGAGAAAGAAAATTTTCATTTAGAGGGTACTTAAAAAACTTAGTTTGATGATGATGTATGGTGATAGCTACTAGAAGGAATTGAATAAAATCTAATTTGAAGTGGGAAATGAAAGCTATCATAGTTGTTATTTTTCATTTTTTGTTAATATCTTTGTTGTTGATTTAAAATACTTTTAAATGTATGGAACAAACTTATTACTTAGGTTGTCTATTAAGTATACGTATAAAACAGGTGTGCAGTATAGTTCGCTCATTTTATGAAAAGTGAGATGCAAGAAGAGTGATATCGGATACACTCTTTAATTGTATCGATATGTATAACACCTAGAAAAACTATATATTCTTGAAAGAGGTTGAAAATGTATGATAGTCTTAAACAAGTTTTTTAA
>NZ_JBQENW010000094.1:0-626 GCF_052044835.1 Bacillus sp. 22475
AGCCAGGATCAAACTCTCCAATAAAGTTAGTTTGTCTAGCATCTAAAAATAAAAATTGACGTTTCACGTTGTTTGTTTCGTTCAGTTTTCAAAGAACTAAAAGCGGGTGAAGAGAATCGAACTCTCGACCAGAGCTTGGAAGGCTCTTGTTTTACCACTAAACTACACCCGCGTGGTCGGGAAGACAGGATTTGAACCTGCGACCCCCTGGTCCCAAACCAGGTGCTCTACCAAGCTGAGCCACTTCCCGTAATTGGCGCGCCCGAGAGGAGTCGAACCCCTAACCTCTTGATCCGTAGTCAAACGCTCTATCCAATTGAGCTACGGGCGCTTATTCATGATGTTTTTTCGTCGTTGTATTTTGGCGACTCAATTATCTTATCATACTATATTTTCAAATGCAAGTACTTTTTTAAGATTTTTTTGATGCGGCCGAGAGGACTTGAACCTCCACGGGGTTTCCCCCACTAGGCCCTCAACCTAGCGCGTCTGCCGTTCCGCCACGACCGCGCGGAAAAAACAAAAAGTGAGCCATGAAGGATTCGAACCTTCGACCCTCTGATTAAAAGTCAGATGCTCTACCAACTGAGCTAATGGCTCGTAAATGGCTGGGCTAGCTGGATTCG
>NZ_JBQENW010000095.1:0-594 GCF_052044835.1 Bacillus sp. 22475
CTCCTCTCGGGCGCGCTTTTATTAACGGGAAGTGGCTCAGCTTGGTAGAGCACCTGGTTTGGGACCAGGGGGTCGCAGGTTCAAATCCTGTCTTCCCGATTTTCCCAAAAACATGGGGCCTTAGCTCAGCTGGGAGAGCGCCTGCCTTGCACGCAGGAGGTCAGCGGTTCGATCCCGCTAGGCTCCACTTATTTTAATATCATTTATGGCGGTGTAGCTCAGCTGGCTAGAGCGTACGGTTCATACCCGTGAGGTCGGGGGTTCGATCCCCTCCGCCGCTACCATAAAGGACCTTTAGCTCAGCTGGTTAGAGCAGACGGCTCATAACCGTCCGGTCGTAGGTTCGAGTCCTACAAGGTCCACCACTAAAGGTTTATATCTCGGAGGTATACCCAAGTTCGGCTGAAGGGATCGGTCTTGAAAACCGACAGGCGGCGAGAGTCGCGCGGGGGTTCGAATCCCTCTACCTCCTCCATTTTTTCTTAAATTACATATTATATCATCGCGGGGTGGAGCAGTACGGTAGCTCGTCGGGCTCATAACCCGAAGGTCGCAGGTTCAAATCCTGTCCCCGCAACCAAATGGTCCCGTGGT
>NZ_JBQENW010000096.1:0-572 GCF_052044835.1 Bacillus sp. 22475
GAGGTCACACCCGTTCCCATACCGAACACGGAAGTTAAGCTCTCTAGCGCCGATGGTAGTTGGGACCTTGTCCCTGTGAGAGTAGGACGTTGCCAGGCAATATTATTCCGCAGTAGCTCAGCGGTAGAGCTATCGGCTGTTAACCGATCGGTCGTAGGTTCGATTCCTACCTGCGGAGCCATTGGAGAGCTGTCCGAGCTGGCCGAAGGAGCACGATTGGAAATCGTGTATACGTCACAAGCGTATCAAGGGTTCGAATCCCTTGCTCTCCGCCATAGGATTTATAATATTTGGCCCGTTGGTCAAGTGGTTAAGACACCGCCCTTTCACGGCGGTAACACGGGTTCGAATCCCGTACGGGTCACCACTTTGGAGGATTAGCTCAGCTGGGAGAGCACCTGCCTTACAAGCAGGGGGTCGGCGGTTCGATCCCGTCATCCTCCACCATATAAATTTTATATGAATAGTATTATCGCGGGGTGGAGCAGCACGGTAGCTCGTCGGGCTCATAACCCGAAGGTCGCAGGTTCAAATCCTGTCCCCGCAACCAAATGGTCCCGTGGTGTAGTGGT
>NZ_JBQENW010000097.1:0-568 GCF_052044835.1 Bacillus sp. 22475
GTACTTCGTGAGTGGATTAGACGATATGAGTCTTCAGGTGAAAAGGCCTTTGAAAAGTGCTATACATTCTACCCAGCCCAGTATAAACTAGATGTACTTTATTATATGAATGAACACGGGACATCTATCAGAGAAACAGCGGCACTTTTCAATATACCGTCTTATGAAACACTTCGGAAATGGAAAATAGCTTATGAAACAGGAGGATTGGATGCCCTACAATCAAAGAAAAAGGGGCGTCCAACCATGAAAGATAAAAAAATAAAACCAGTAGATGAAGGATCAATCGAAGCCTTACAAGCGGAAAATGAGCGTTTACGTATGGAAAATGCATATTTAAAAAAGTTGAATGCCTTAGTTCAAAACAAAGAAAAATCACCAAACAAGACAAAGCGCAAGTAATCTACGAGTTAAGGCATGAATTTCCTATCAAGGAGTTACTTCAACTCGCAAACATTCCACGTAGTACGTACTATTACTGGATGAAACGTTTTAATCGTCCTGATCCAAATGCGGAGGTAAAAGAACTGATTCAAGCTATTTATAATGAACACGATGGGTGTTATGG
>NZ_JBQENW010000098.1:0-563 GCF_052044835.1 Bacillus sp. 22475
CTCCTCTCGGGCGCGCTTTTATTAACGGGAAGTGGCTCAGCTTGGTAGAGCACCTGGTTTGGGACCAGGGGGTCGCAGGTTCAAATCCTGTCTTCCCGATATTCCAAAAACATGGGGCCTTAGCTCAGCTGGGAGAGCGCCTGCCTTGCACGCAGGAGGTCAGCGGTTCGATCCCGCTAGGCTCCACTTTATTTAATATATGTCTCGGAGGTATACCCAAGTTCGGCTGAAGGGATCGGTCTTGAAAACCGACAGGCGGTGAGAATCGCGCGGGGGTTCGAATCCCTCTACCTCCTCCATTTTTAAAAATGGTTTAGACATATAATAATAAAATATTTATTTTTTCCTTCATGGAGGTATACCCAAGTTCGGCTGAAGGGATCGGTCTTGAAAACCGACAGGCGGCGAGAGTCGCGCGGGGGTTCGAATCCCTCTACCTCCTCCATTTTTTAATTTAATATTGTCGCGGGGTGGAGCAGCACGGTAGCTCGTCGGGCTCATAACCCGAAGGTCGCAGGTTCAAATCCTGTCCCCGCAACCAAATGGTCCCGTGGTGTAGTGGT
>NZ_JBQENW010000099.1:0-557 GCF_052044835.1 Bacillus sp. 22475
AAAAAAAAGGTTAGTTTCTCGCCACGTTTCACCCCACACTCAAAAACAAAGGATAGTTTAATTATCAAACTCATATAAAGTTTCAATCTTGTCTAAACACACATTAGGATATGCAACTGATCATCTATTTTTCTTTACATAATCTCCAGATACAGTCCATATCAACTATAGATTCTTGTCTTATGCTAAATGTAATCAAAAAGCAAGTAGATAGAGATAATAACTAAAATATTAACTCTAGATACTTTTTTGATGAATATTTCAAATAAACAGGAGGTAATGAAAAATGATTAAAACATTATTAGCAGGGGCACTTTTAAGTACAGGATTAGTAGCAGGAGGTGCAGTAGGCGCAGATGATATGAAAATGGACAATTTAAAATCAAATGAAAATAGTTCAAATCAAGTAATTACACAGAGTGCAGATGGAAAAACGTCTTTCTCACAAAACTTTGATGCACCTAAAGATGCAGAGCCAGCAACTCCTAAAGGAGATGTAAAAACTGTTGAAAGAACAGAAGGTACAGAATCACAACCTGGATTTGAAATAGGAGCCC
>NZ_JBQENW010000100.1:0-548 GCF_052044835.1 Bacillus sp. 22475
ACCTTACTTCACTTCCATCACTTACAAAAAATGAATACAAAGTATAAATTAAAATTAATATTCCATAAATAATTTTGTACAATGAACTCCCCCCTTTTTTGTAAATTTTTTAGTATAAAAGTTTAATTCAAGTCCTATATCAAAATGAAAAGCACCTGTGATATACACAAAGTGCTTTTCTCTTGTCAATTTATCTATTTTCACTATATTTATCTATTTTCTTTTTATAACTCGAACTTCTTCGAATCGTCCTTTTCTATAAGTTTGCTGCAATTCATTTTGTTCATATGGAATATGTTTATCTGTCTGTACATCTTCAACATTTGCTCCATCTAATAATCTCCTGTACTTAAAAGAGTGCCCTATTAATACTGTTGTAATCAATTTTGTATTGCCCTCCTTTTGTTTGATTACTTGTATCATAAAACAAGTATCTGAAGTTGATATGTAGTCTATCTAGAGTGTATGTAAATTTAAAAAATCTCTAACAAAATGTTTGTATTGTAACGTTACCACCAAAACTATTGCTCCAAACACCATGATTTGAA
>NZ_JBQENW010000101.1:0-461 GCF_052044835.1 Bacillus sp. 22475
GTAACAAGGTAGCCGTATCGGAAGGTGCGGCTGGATCACCTCCTTTCTATGGAGAATTGATGAACGCTGTTCATCAATATAAGTTTCCGTGTTTCGTTTTCGTTTAGTTTTGAGAGTTCAATTCAACATTGACTCTTAAATGAGGATATGATATAAATAAATCCTGCAATTTGTATGGGCCTATAGCTCAGCTGGTTAGAGCGCACGCCTGATAAGCGTGAGGTCGATGGTTCGAGTCCATTTAGGCCCACCATACATTTTGGGGCCTTAGCTCAGCTGGGAGAGCGCCTGCCTTGCACGCAGGAGGTCAGCGGTTCGATCCCGCTAGGCTCCACCAAAAAGCTATTTTAAATAGCAAATGGTATGTTCTTTGAAAACTAGATAACAGTGTAGCTCATATTTTTTAATTTTTAGTTTGGTTAAGTTAGAAAGGGCGCACGGTGGATGCCTTGACACTAGGA
>NZ_JBQENW010000102.1:0-449 GCF_052044835.1 Bacillus sp. 22475
TTTTGTGTCACTATTAGTTGAAACAGAAGTACAAGAACTTCCGAAAACACATTCTTACATTGGAATAGATGTAGGACTAAAAGATTTCGCTATTTTGTCAAATGGAACACACTATAAAAATCCTAAGTTTTTCCGATCATTAGAAGATAAGTTGGCGAAAGCACAGCGTGTGCTTTCTAGAAGAATGAAAGGATCTTCTCGCTGGAATAAACAACGAGTAATGGTAGCTAGAATTCATGAATACATATCCAATGCTAGAAAAGATTACTTGGACAAAATTTCAACTGAAATCATCAAAAACCACGATGTTATCGGTATAGAGGATTTGCAAGTATCGAATATGCTAAAAAATCATAAGTTAGCAAAAGCAATTAGTGAGGTATCTTGGTTGCAATTTCGATCAATGTTAGAATACAAAGCAAAATGGTATGGCAAACAAGTCATTGTCG
>NZ_JBQENW010000103.1:0-409 GCF_052044835.1 Bacillus sp. 22475
GAATTTTTTCTGCTAACTTCTCTTGGGACATATTATCCCGTTTACGAAAATATTGTATTTGTCTACCAATGTTCATCTATACATCTCCCTTAAGTTTGAGGTTAAGTTAAAGGCTAATTAAAGACTACCAAATTTCTTTATAATAACGTGATTCTAAGGTGTAAAAATCTTTTATCATGCTATTCTCCCCTGTTTTTGGGTGTGAGTGCTGGCTCGTCGTGTGGGGGCGAAACCCCACATAGCGTTAATTCCATATAGAAAAAGAAGAATACCTTGAACGGAAGAACTGGCGATTCGGCTGGTATAATCGTTGATCCAAGTCGAGCAACTTAACCCCGTTTTTGGTCTGTTCGGCTTGGCGAAAGCTAAAAACCAGCCGAAAAAAGTTCCGCAAGGACAGAAAAAAAAA
>NZ_JBQENW010000104.1:0-409 GCF_052044835.1 Bacillus sp. 22475
CTAATTGATTAGGCTAACCCCGCAGTCCTTGCGGTTAGAAGCCTTATCGCTTCATTCTTTAGATTGATACTTGCGTTAATATCCCTATCATGGTGTGTACGACAAGAAGGACAGTCTCATTCACGTAGGTTTAGATTTTTAACGTCTTTATTTTGATATCCACAACAAGAACATAATTGGCTGGAAGCAAATGTTTTTGATACGATAATGACTTGTTTGCCATACCATTTTGCTTTGTATTCTAACATGGATCGAAATTGCGACCAAGATACCTCACTAATTGCTTTTGCTAACTTATGATTCTTTAAGATATTCGATACTTGCAAATCCTCTATACCGATAACATCGTGGTTTTTGATGATTTCAGTTGAAATTTTGTCCAAGTAATCTTTTCTAGCATTTGATATGT
>NZ_JBQENW010000105.1:0-403 GCF_052044835.1 Bacillus sp. 22475
CTGCCAAACTACCTGCCATGAAGAAAGAGCTTGTTTGGCTAAAAGAAGTGGATAGTATTGCGATTCAGTCGTCTGTTCGCAACCTTGCGGATGCTTATACACGCTTTTTCAAAAAACAAAACAGCGCACCGCGCTTTAAATCTAAGAAGAACAACGTACAATCTTATACCACAAAACAAACAAATGAAAACATTGCCATTATAGGGAACAAAATAAAGTTACCGAAACTAGGCCTTGTTCGATTTGCCAAAAGTCGTGAAGTAGAGGGACGTATTGTAAATGCTACAGTTAGACGGAACCCTGCTGGTAGATATTTTGTGTCACTATTAGTTGAAACAGAAGTACAAGAACTTCCGAAAACACATTCTTACATTGGAATAGATGTAGGACTAAAAGATTTCGC
>NZ_JBQENW010000106.1:0-401 GCF_052044835.1 Bacillus sp. 22475
GGCGGTTTCTAGAGTCAAGTGCAACGTTTTGCTAACCCCTCGGCTGCCAGTTCCATGGCCATGGCTTCCTCGGGCGTTTTCCAACCGAGCGTCTGGCGAGGACGTCCATTGAGCAGCTTGGCGATATCGTTCAATTGCGTCTGCGTGACGCCCGAGAGGTCCATGCCCTTTGGCAAGAACTGGCGTAGCAGGCCGTTTGTGTTCTCGTTGCTGCCGCGCTGCCACGGAGCGTATGGATCCGCGAACCAGATATCGAGGTTCAGTCGCTCGGCAAGCTCGACATGACAGGTCATCTCCGATCCACGGTCGTACGTCAGGCTCTCACGCAGGAAGGCCGGCACCTTCTTCATCTGGCGCGTGAAGCCCTCGAGTGCGTCTTGGGCGGTACAGCCGTCCATGCG
>NZ_JBQENW010000107.1:0-379 GCF_052044835.1 Bacillus sp. 22475
GCCGTTGTAGGGAACAAAATAAAGTTGCCGAAACTAGGCCTTGTTCGATTTGCCAAAAGTCGCGAAGTAGAGGGGCGTATTGTAAATGCTACAGTTAGACAGAACCCTTCTGGTAGATATTTTGTGTCACTATTAGTTGAAACAGAAGTACAAGAACTTCCGAAAACACATTCTTACATTGGGATAGATGTAGGACTAAAAGATTTCGCTATTTTGTCAGATGGAACACACTATGAAAATCCGAAATTTTTCCGATCATTAGAAGATAAGTTGGCGAAAGCACAGCGTGTTCTTTCTAGAAGAATGAAAGGATCTTCTCGCTGGAATAAACAACGAGTAAAGGTAGCTAGAATTCATGAATACATATCAAATACTAGAA
>NZ_JBQENW010000108.1:0-366 GCF_052044835.1 Bacillus sp. 22475
GTAGTAAAAACATATATTGAAAATCAAAGTGAAAAGTGAGGTGAAATGATATGACAAAGCAGAATAAAGCATATAAATTCCGTTTGTATCCAACAGAAGAGCAAGCACATCTTATGCGTAAAACCTTCGGTTGTGTACGTTTCGTGTATAACAGAATGTTAGCTGAACGGAAAGAAGCGTATGAAAAACATAAAGATCAACTAAAGAAACAAAAGCTTCCCACTCCTGCGAAATACAAAGCAGAATTTGAGTGGTTAAAAGAAGTGGATTCATTAGCTTTGGCAAATGCTCAACTAAACTTGCAAACTGCCTATAAAAATTTCTTTCGTGGTCAAAATGACTTCCCAACATTCAAAAGCAAAAAAG
>NZ_JBQENW010000109.1:0-366 GCF_052044835.1 Bacillus sp. 22475
GCCAGGATCAAACTCTCCAATAAAGTTAGTTTGTCTAGCATCTAAAAATAAAAATTGACGTTTCACGTTGTTTGTTTCGTTCAGTTTTCAAAGAACTAATGGTGGAGCCTAGCGGGATCGAACCGCTGACCTCCTGCGTGCAAGGCAGGCGCTCTCCCAGCTGAGCTAAGGCCCCAAACAAGTATCGGGAAGACAGGATTTGAACCTGCGACCCCCTGGTCCCAAACCAGGTGCTCTACCAAGCTGAGCCACTTCCCGAAAGAAAACGCGCCCGAGAGGAGTCGAACCCCTAACCTCTTGATCCGTAGTCAAACGCTCTATCCAATTGAGCTACGGGCGCATATGGTGCCGAGGGCGGGGGTCGAA
>NZ_JBQENW010000110.1:0-355 GCF_052044835.1 Bacillus sp. 22475
TTGCAAATCCTCTATACCGATAACATCGTGGTTTTTGATGATTTCAGTTGAAATTTTGTCCAAGTAATCTTTTCTAGCATTTGATATGTATTCATGAATTGTAGCTACCTTTACTCGTTGTTTATTCCAGCGAGAAGATCCTTTCATTCTTCTAGAAAGAACACGCTGTGCTTTCGCCAACTTATCTTCTAATAATCGGAAAAACTTCGGATTTTCATAGTGTGTTCCATCTGACAAAATAGCGAAATCTTTTAATCCTACATCTATTCCAATGTAAGAATGTGTTTTCGGAAGTTCTTGTATTTCTGTTTCAACTAATAGTGACACAAAATATCTACCAGAAGGGTTCCGTCTA
>NZ_JBQENW010000111.1:0-340 GCF_052044835.1 Bacillus sp. 22475
CAAAGTGAAAAGTGAGGTGAAATGATATGACAAAGCAGAATAAAGCATATAAATTCCGTTTGTATCCAACAGAAGACCAAGCACATCTTATGCGTAAAACATTCGGTTGTGTACGTTTCGTGTATAACAGAATGTTAGCTGAACGGAAAGAAGCGTATGAAAAACATAAAGATGATAAGGATCAACTAAAGAAACAAAAGCTTCCCACTCCTGCAAAATACAAAGCAGAATTTGAATGGCTAAAAGAAGTTGATTCATTAGCTTTGGCAAATGCTCAACTAAACTTGCAAACTGCCTATAAAAATTTCTTTCGTGGTCAAAATGACTTCCCAACATTCAA
>NZ_JBQENW010000112.1:0-340 GCF_052044835.1 Bacillus sp. 22475
CAAAGTGAAAAGTGAGGTGAAATGATATGACAAAGCAGAATAAAGCATATAAATTCCGTTTGTATCCAACAGAAGACCAAGCACATCTTATGCGTAAAACCTTCGGTTGTGTACGTTTCGTGTATAACAGAATGTTAGCTGAACGGAAAGAAGCGTATGAAAAACATAAAGATGATAAGGAGCAACGAAAGAAACAAAAGCTTCCCACTCCTGCAAAATACAAAGCAGAATTTGAGTGGTTAAAAGAAGTTGATTCATTAGCTTTGGCAAATGCTCAACTAAACTTGCAAACTGCCTATAAAAATTTCTTTCGTGGTCAAAATGACTTCCCAACATTCAA
>NZ_JBQENW010000113.1:0-340 GCF_052044835.1 Bacillus sp. 22475
TAAGTAAGTAGAAATAGGTAAGAGGAAGAGCAAACTGTTGCAGTTGAGAAAAATAAGGAAAGAAAGGCGCAAAAGAAATGCAAGTAAGTAGAAATAGGTAAAAGAAAGAGCAGCATGTTGCAAGTTGAAGAGTTAAGGAAAGAAAGGTGCAAAAGAAATATAGTAAGTAGAAATAGGTAAAAGAAAGAGCGGCATGTTGCAAGTTGAAGAGTTAAGGAAAGAAAGGTGCAAAAGAAATATAGTAAGTAGAAATAGGTAAAAGAAAGAGCAGCATGTTGCAAGTTGAAGAGTTAAGGAAAGAAAGGCGCAAAAGAAATGCAAGTAAGTAGAAATAGGTAAA
>NZ_JBQENW010000114.1:0-335 GCF_052044835.1 Bacillus sp. 22475
AGTTTCCTTTGCGAGACATACTTTGAGTTATGCCACAATTCTTAAGAGAATGACGGTATTGTTTCATTTGATAGTGCCAACCTTGATCAGAGTGAATGAGTAGTTTATCCGGATCGGTTACACAATAAAGGGCTTGGTCCAACATCGTTGAAACAAGGGAATAGGTCGGTCTTGAACCAATTGTATATGTGATAATTTCACCATTAAATAAATCCAACATTGGTGATAGGTATAACTTCTCCCCAAATAACTTAAACTCCGTAATATCTGTAACCCACTTTTCATTTGGTTTTTCAGCTTGGAAGTTGCGATTTAAAATATTTGGCGCAATTTTC
>NZ_JBQENW010000115.1:0-333 GCF_052044835.1 Bacillus sp. 22475
TTAATAATTTGTCTTTTATATTAGGCTTTACTTCACTTACAGGTTTTCCCTCTATAAAATCAACTATTTGACGATAAGTTTTTAAATTATGCTCTTTTTTCAAGTTTTCAAGCTTCAATAATGAAAGCATAAACAAAATCGTAAGTACCCCAGGTATTATAAGACCATAATAACCAAAAAAGTAAAATACAGGTGCAATAGAAATAGGAAGTATAATCATTAATGCTAACATGATGTAACTCCACTTAAAGAAAGTTGATTTTTGAAGTTCTTCTTTCATGATCTTTACATCTCCTTTAACTAAATCATCCAGGGAGACATTAAAGAGAATAC
>NZ_JBQENW010000116.1:0-307 GCF_052044835.1 Bacillus sp. 22475
TCTTTATTAGCAACTTTTACTGTGTCACCTTTTTTGAATTTTGAGTTACTACCATTTGAGAAGTTTACGTTTACTTCTTGACTAATTCCATCAAGATCTTCATATGCCACAGTTACATAGTCAGCCTCTGCATCAGTTATTACACCAACTACAGCATTTTCTTCTTGTTTGTTAGATTCGTCATTCGTTTTAGAAATGGAATCAGTAGGAGCAAGTTGTGCATAGCGCCCTTGGCCGACATTGTGCTGTGTCCATTGATCTTTATTAGCAACTTTTACTGTGTCACCTTTTTTGAATTTTGAGTTAC
>NZ_JBQENW010000117.1:0-307 GCF_052044835.1 Bacillus sp. 22475
ACATATTCGATACTTGCAAATCCTCTATACCGATAACATCGTGGTTTTTGATGATTTCAGTTGAAATTTTGTCCAAGTAATCTTTTCTAGCATTTGATATATATTCATGAATTCTAGCTACCTTTACTCGTTGTTTATTCCAGCAAGAAGATCCTTTCATTCTTCTCGAAAGAACACGCTGTGCTTTCGCCAATTTCTCTTCTAATGATCGGAAAAACTTCGGATTTTCATAGTGTGTTCCATCTGACAAAATAGCGAAATCTTTTAGTCCTACATCTATTCCAATGTAAGAATGTGTTTTCGGAAG
>NZ_JBQENW010000118.1:0-306 GCF_052044835.1 Bacillus sp. 22475
AAGACAGAAAGTCTTATACAACGAATGTAGTGAACGGAAATATTATGTTGCTTAACGGTCATATCAAATTGCCAAAACTGAAAATGGTACGTATCAAACAACATAGAGAAATACCACAAGGCCATATAATCAAGTCATGTACGATTTCTATGACACCTACTGGTAAATACCATGTGTCCATTTTGACTGAATACGAAAAAGAGATTGTACAAAAAGAAGTAGAAACAGTTGTTGGATTAGACTTTGCGATGGATCAATTATACGTCAGTTCTGAGGATGAGAGAGCCAATTATCCTAAGTTCTATC
>NZ_JBQENW010000119.1:0-302 GCF_052044835.1 Bacillus sp. 22475
ATCCCGTCATCCTCCACCATTTAGCCGACTTAGCTCAATTGGTAGAGCAACTGACTTGTAATCAGTAGGTTGGGGGTTCAAGTCCTCTAGTCGGCACCAGAAAATCATGGCGGTTGTGGCGAAGTGGTTAACGCACCGGATTGTGGCTCCGGCATTCGTGGGTTCGATTCCCATCAGTCGCCCCATTTTTTCTTAAAATATTAATATGCGGGTGTGGCGGAATTGGCAGACGCACTAGACTTAGGATCTAGCGCCTTTGGCGTGGGGGTTCGACTCCCTTCACCCGCACTTTTAATAAAATA